>JBAYCS010000029.1:0-7205 GCA_041668625.1 Acholeplasmataceae bacterium
TATAATCTCATTTTATAGGAAGCCTTCATTTTTTAATTTAATTTATCGCGCTTTCAAAAATCATAGGATACACCCTCTAATAATTTAAAGCGTATCTCTTACCCTACAATATTTTAAATACCTGAAAAAAGAAGACTTGCCCTTGGGTAGGTCTTCTTTTCATTTAGTAAATAGATTTTTGATCATAACATCTATTCAAACTATGTAGTTAAAGAATTAATTAATAATCTTAAATAAAATATATTGTTTTCTTGTGAAAACTCTAAAATCGCATTATTTTTCTTTGCAAATGCAAACATGCTTAAAACACCAGTTCCATGATCTTTCGTTAAAGCAACTGGAATTCCTTTCTCGTTAAATCTAACCTTTTCAAAACTAGGATTGGATATTTCTAAAATGAGACTGTCTTTGGAATAACGACTAATTAACGTAATGGTTCGTTGTGAAAAATCTTTAATTTTGAGACAAGCATTAATGGCATTTTCAATTGCATTAGCAAATACTATGGCAAGTTCTGCAGGATTAATGTTGATTATTTCAGGAATATCAAGCTCAGCATTTATCGTGATGTTATTTTGTGTTGCATAGCCTAAATAATAACTTAATGTGGCATTAATAACTTTGTTCTTACAGTACACTGGACGATCAGTCTCAGATAGTTGAACTTCAATATGATGTAAGAACTCAGAAGCTTGTTCAATATCTTTATTATTAATATGCTCACCCAAGATAGATAGATGATGTCTCATATCATGACGAAGAATTCTCATTTTTTCTTCTGAAGAAGATATGGCAGCTGATTGAGCTGCTAAAGATCCAACTTGAATAGAAAGTAATTGTCTGTCACGTTCGGTATCGACTTTTGACTGTATTTCAATAAACAAAAAGAATATAACAGCATAGATTAATAAAGAGAGAATAATGCCAATATAACCATGTATAAAATAATGAGGTCTAGAAAAAATGCTATCTGGTACAAATAATACATAATAAGCAAGAACATATGAAATGATTAATACGAAATTTAGAACCCACCAACCTTTATTTAGCATCCTTGCCATTTTTAAATATTGTGGACGAATAAACTTATAAAGAAGTGGTAAGAATACGATAAAAGTTACAATTCGAGCGATTGTATCAGCAAGAGGATTGTTTTCTCCATGAAGGAGATAAGAGGCTAAAAGACCATTGATAATGGCGACATTCCCAAAAACTTCAACAGAGAGTAAGGCAAAAAGCATTTTTGCACCTTTATAAATCGCAAAGTATGAAAATAATAAGATATAAGGAAGTAATAAAGTTAAAAAATAAAAACGAACATAAAAAGATAACAATCCAAAATTGACGATAACAAAAGCATTGATTGCAGTAATGAGGATGGCTGCAAGTATGATAATGATTGTGTTTTGTTTTTTAGGTTCTTTTAGAGGAATCAAAATCAAAAAGTAATAACATAGGAATGCTTGTGATACAAACAATCTAATAATTGTAGAATCTGCCATTAAATTAGTTACCCCCTTAGAAGAAAATCCATATATGTTTTTCTAGTAAATGCGAGTCTGCTCTTTGAAATTGGTACGATATGATGGTTATCCATTTCAAATGATGTAGAATCCATTTTTTTAACATGGCGCATATTGATTAGATATGCCCGATGAGCTAAGATGAAATCTTCGTGTTCAAATAAATCATGAATGGCAATCTCAAACGCTGATCTATAAAACTTACTAATCAATATCTTATCATTGACATAAAAGTGAAGGAAATGTTCTTTATATTCAATATACTTGATATCATTAACTTTCACGGGTATTAAATCGCTTCTTGTTTGAATTGAATAGTAACGTTCTTTCTTGTTTGCATATACAATACCTTTTTGAATAGCATCATATAATTCTTCCTTAATAATGGGTTTTACTAAATATTGTAAAGCCTGGATACCATAGGCATCAAGTGCATAATCTTTAGATGTAGTTAAAAAAATGATACTCGCGTCTTTATTTTTACTTCTAATTAATTTACCAAGATCGATTCCGGTAATATCCGGCATGACGATATCAAGTAAAAAAATATCTGTCGATTCAATGATTTTAGAGTTTTGACTTAATTCAAGAGAAGATGAATAAACTCTATAATCAATCGATAAAAAGTTAGCATTAAATTCCGCTAACAAATGGTCTATTTTATTTATTTCAGTGAGCGTATCATCACAGACAACTATTTTTATCATGTTTCACTTCCCGATGTTTAAGTATTCGAAATCATTTAATAAAAGGCATTAAAAATATGATGTATATAACAAATAGAAAACTGTAATATACACCATTTTAACTCATTTATCGCTCTAATTGGACAAATAAGTGCATAAAACGCATAATAAGTGCTAACTCTTGTAAAACGCTTTCATTGTGATAATCTAGCAATAAATAGGATTTATAGAATCCAAAACTTAATAGAAGGAGCCTTAATTATGACAAAGTTTAAAATGAATTGGGGTAGAGCTGTTTTAATCAGTTTACCATTCTTCGGTATTACAATGTTTTGGCAAGCTTATGATTACATTGTACCATTAATCTTGGTTAGACACTTTCATACAAGTACACTTGGCTATAGTATCATCATGTCACTTGATAATGTTGCTGCATTAGTACTATTACCTGTATTTGGTGCACTATCTGACAAGATTAACAGTAAGATGGGACGTCGTACCCCACTTATTTTATGGGGAACAATTGGTGGATTAATGGGACTTGTTGGGATGAATCTCGCTGATTCATATCAATTATCAATATCAACTACCGCAATGAACCCACTTGCATTCGTATTATTTATGTTTGCATTACTTATTGCTGTTGTGAGCATGAGTTTATTCCGTTCTCCAGCAACTGCACTTGTAGCAGACGTGTTCATTCGCCCTTTAAGAACTAAAGCGAATGCAATGCTAAATTTCCTTGGTGGATTCGCAGGTGTTGTCTTTGCTTTAATTGGTAGAGCATTACTTTCTAGAGGATTATCATTAACGATTTATTTTGTCATTTTAGCAATGGTTGTTTCAACTGCAATCTATCTGATTTTCTTCAGAGAAAACAAGACGTTAGCTAAAGTACAACAACAAATTAAGGATCTTGGTATTGGTGATGAAAAATCAGTCGTTGGTGACAGATTAGTTACCAAATTATCAAAACCTGAATTTACTAGTCTTATTGCTATATTAGGTGTTGTTGTCTTAATGTATATGGGATATAATGCATTTTCTACACATTACTCAAATTTCTTAACGCAACACTTATTGCAAGATGCAAGTTGGACAACTCCATTCTTACTTCGCGTACTACTCGTTTTAATCTTTGCATTTCCAGCAGCAGCTGTTGCTTCAAAGATTGGTCGTAAGAAATCATCAATCATTGGTCTTGTAATACTTGCATTTTCATTCTTTGGTATGAGTTTTATTACATCAAATAACGTTAATATGCTTTATGTATGGTCTGTTGTATTCGCAATTGGTTTCCCATTAGTATCCATTAATGCTGGACCTATGGTTGTTGAGCTTGCGAAAGACAGAGATGCAGGAAGATATATGGGTTATTACTATATTGCTGCAACGGTTGCACAAATTGTGACACCTACGTTAGCCTCAGTATTTATTGAAACATTAGGATTTGGATTTGGAGCAGTGACTTGGTATGCAATGACTTTCACAATATTCGGAATTATCTGTGGATTATTTATTAAACATGGTGACGTTAAACCGATGTTTAAAGCTGCAGTAGATGATGCGATTCAGGTGAATGATTAACAATGTTTGACTTAATTTATTTATTGTGGATTTTCATAGGCATTGCTTTGATTTGTTGCTTAATAATACTATACATGATATATCCACAAAGAACAAATAACAATCAATTATTTGCGAAAAATTTTGCACATCGAGGAATATTTAACAATGTAGATGTTCCGGAAAATTCAATCCTAGCATTTAAAAAGGCTATTGACAAAGGTTATGGAATTGAACTTGATATTAGACTGACGAAAGATCACCAACTTATAGTCTTTCACGATCATTCATTTAAAAGAATGTGTCATCAAATAATTGATGTGAATGTACTGACGCTATCTGAAATTCGTGAACTAAGATTACTCAATACAGATCAAAAAATACCAACGTTTGAGGAAGTATTGTCACTTGTTAATGGTAAAGTTCCACTACTCATAGAAATTAAAACTGAATTGCCAGGATTTGATGTAGATATGATTTGTGAAAAGGCAGCAGAGTTGTTATCTAAATATAGTGGAGAGTATTATATTGAAAGTTTTGATTATAATGTCTTAAAGTGGTATAAAAAAAATCAACCCAACATAAAAAGAGGACAAATTGCAATGGGATTTCAGTGTTATATTCCTGCGATGGGAAAAGAATTAGCTGAGAAAATTCCTTTAAGAAGAAGAAAAATGATGTCACATCTGTTTTATAATTTTAAAAGCAGACCGCATTTCGTTGCTTATCGTTACCAAGATATTGGTTTCATCGTCAAACTCATTAAGTTTTTAGGTGCGAAAGTCTTTTGTTGGACCGTTACAAAAAAAGAAGTAGGCGAGGATCTACTTCAAAAGTATGATGCTATTATTTTTGAGCAATATCTAATTTAGTCCCTTATGTGTACACTATTTGGTCAGCATCAAATAGTGTACACTATGAATTTTTGGAGGGTTATTATGATTATTAAAACAAAATTAGGCGATATTCAAGGAGAAATATCTGAGTCAATAGGACTTTTTAAGGGAATCCCCTATGCGAAATCGCCACTTAAAACAGGAGTTTTTAAGCGTCCTGTTTCCATTGATAAATACAATGGTTTAGTTGATGCTACTAACTTCAAGAATAAAGCACCACAACCAAAGGTGGGCCAAATTTCTACAGAAAATGATCTACTTCAGTCTTTGGACTGCCTATATCTAAATATATGGGCACCAATCAATATCAATGAAAAAAAGCCTGTTGTTGTTTGGATTCATGGTGGAGCATTCGTTATGGGTGAAACAGCAACGAAAATGTATGATGGTCATTCTTTTGCTAAAAATGGGGATATTGTTTTTGTGTCCATTCAATATCGCTTAGGATTATACGGATTTACCGATTTTAGTTATCTTAGTGATGAAAAGAATATATTTGAATCAAATGTTGGACTTTTCGATCAAGTAGAAGCTCTTCATTGGATTAGACAAAATATAGATTTCTTTGGTGGCGATCCAAACAATATCACCTTGATGGGTGAATCAGCAGGAGCGTCATCAATCTTATGTTTAATGACTTCTCAGATCAGCCAACCACTATTTCATAAGGCGATTTTACAAAGCCCTACTACACATTGTGTCCTATCAAAAGAGCAAGCACATTTTTGGGCAAAAAAAGCTTTAGAGTATGGGGGTAATTTATCACTAGAGTCTATTGATTTAGATGATTCGTTTATTGATAAAGCAAATTTGATTGCTAAGAGTATGATGGAAAGTTTTACAGATTTAACCCCTGGAAGTTGGGCTTTTGGTCCGGTAGTTGATGGTTTATTAATTACTGAAACAATCATTCAGGCTTTCAATAGCGGCCATTTTTCGAACATTCCGATGCTCATCGGAACTAACAAAGATGAAGCAGCTTTGTTCGTTCGTGAGAAAGAACCGTGGTTACCATCAAATGCTAATCATATGGATCTTTTTTTCAAACAAAATTCACATTTGCCTAAGAATGAGATATTAAATAATTATCCTGAGTATCCATCATCGAAATCACTTAAAGATATTGGTAGAGATTTTTGTTTTTCATCAGGAGTTACGTTTATTTCAGATGCTCATTCTAAATTTAATGACACTTATGTATATCGGTTTGATTATGAGACAAAAGTGGCTCAGAAACTAGGGATTGGTGCGTTTCATGGAGCTGAAATAATGTATGCATTTAGTAATCTAGATAGCGAATTATCAAAATTAGTAATTTATGATCTTGAAGACGCTATAAGAGTTTCTGACTTTATCCACCAATCTTGGATTCGTTTTATAAAGTATGGAAATCCAAATCAGGATGCTCAACTATGGGATAAATATTCGTATAAAACGAGAAATACATTATGTATTAATTTGGAGAAACATCAAGTTCATGATCCTGAACATAAAGCAAGAACAGTTTGGAAACAGCTTTTCATCAAATAGAGAAAAATCATAAGGAGAGACTTCTATGACTGATATTTTTGGGAAATCATTAGAGCCGATTAAAGAAAAAAAGATATTTCTTTTAGATATGGATGGAACAATATATATAGACGAATTAGTGATTGATGGAACTTATGATTTCTTACATAAAATTAAGCTAGCAAACAAAAAAGTCATATATATCACAAATAACTCATCAAAATCAGTTAAAGCATATCTGAATAAATTACTTTCTTTAGGGATTGTTGCAGGTAAAGATGATTTTTACACATCATCCATGGCAATGGCAACTTATATTAATGCACTTTATTTCAATAAAAAAGTATATTGTATGGGAACGAAATCATTAATTGAAGAATTCCTTACCTATGGTATAAATGTCACGATTGAACCGTCTGTTGATGTTGAGGTGGTCGTGCTTGGATATGACACGGAATTGACATATCAGAAACTAGTTGATGTATCACTCTTGCTTAAAAATGAGAAAGTAGTATATCTCGCAACGAATATTGATAAAACCTGCCCAACAGATTTTGGGTTTGTTCCTGATTGCGGCTCAATGGCGAAAATGCTTGAATACGCGACGGGAAGAATTCCAAAATATATTGGTAAACCAGACCCCATGATGATTTTTGAATCGATTAAGAAAAGCGGTTTTAATAAAGAAGATGCCGTTGTTGTCGGTGATCGACTTCACACTGATATTTTAAGCGGTGTTAATGCCGGTGTGGATACAATTTGTGTTTTGACCGGTGAATCAACGATTGAAGAAGTCATTGCTAGCAACATTAAACCGACATTTGTCACTGCATCAATTAAGGATATTGCAGAAATCTTATAAAAAGATAGATTTCATACAGCGAAAAATAAGGGCTATCGCGATAAGCGATAACCCTTTTCATTATGCATTTTCAATGATTGCGGTAATAGGAATAAGTAGGAATGCCAACCACGAAATATTAAATAGATGAAAAAAATAGCCGAGTGAGAAAAATAATATGACA
>JBAYCS010000030.1:0-7172 GCA_041668625.1 Acholeplasmataceae bacterium
AATTGACATTTTTACCATCTCCCTTTTTTTATTGTAGCATAAAAAGGATGCTTTAGGTAGTTTGATGTATGGATAAAAAAACGTACGAGACTAGTCCCGTACGTTAATATAAATATTTCCAGTTCCTGTTTCAGCATTTAAGCTAATCGAACCAGTGGTTGTGACATGACGATCGCCTTGGTTGATACCATCTATCATAATTTTTCCTGTATTCGTGTTTAAATCAAATCTTGTATCTAAAAGTGATAAAAGCTCAACTTCAACATCACCAGTATTTGTTTTCAATTCATAAGTGATAGCTGATACATTAAATAAACCAATTCTGCCTGTTGAAAGTCTAACTACGATTTGCGACTCAACCTCTGAATCCTTGATGATAACTTGACCAGTATCAGAATCTATGTTAAGTGATAAAACATGTAAATTTTCGACTTCAATGCGTCCAGTAGAGCCAAATATGTCAACTTCTTGTGCGAAACTATCTTCAAAATGGATGACTCCTGTGCTATTGGTTGCTATAATGTTTTCAATGACTAACATATTGAGTATCGCGATATCCCCAGTATCCGTCTTTAGTTCCAAACTTGGAGTCGATATATTTGTGACTTCAATATGACCAGTATCAGATTCTAAATTTATTGTTCCAGCTAATAATCGACTCATCGAAATAGGATCTAAGAACATACCAATTAATTTAATATCTCCAGTTTTTGTTTTTAAATCATAATCCAATACCCACTTTTGTGGTATTTCTACTTTTAAAGTTAATAGTTCACGACTAACAAATCCGAAGTTAAAACCAATCAATAATCTCATCTTTTGTGTTTGAGTAATCGTTAAGACACCAAGATTTTCTTCAATTTCCCAAATATCATCCGTATGACTATAATAAGTCAGTTTAAGTGACTCACTTTCGGAAAAAGATATATCAATATGTTTAACTGCAACATCAATCACTAAATGATCAATGATTTCACTTTGTGTATAATGAATGGGATCTCCATAAGCTTCACTTTGATTAAACGTGCTTGTGATACGACTAGCATCCATACCACCTGCAATCCCAACACCTATGAGAATAACTCCTACAATCAACAAAAACACAAATACTCTTAATAATACTTTCATTGTTATTCACCTTTTTTCTTAGTCCATTGACTAAACATGTTTAATATTTTACGATATAGTTCTAATATTAAACGATATAAATAAATCATGATGAGTCCTGTTAAAGATAATAGGACAAGGGCAATCCCAGTCATACCTAATTTATCGTAATTTGAAATGCTCGCTTCAAATAAGTCGAATCCATAGACGATAAATGCAAAGAGTAAACCAACGACAGATGCTAATATCGAGAAGGCAATAGCTGCCATCGTAATAATAAACACTGTGTAGAGAATACCTAAAGGGATTTTCAAAGAAGTTTGTGCGATAGCCGTCCAAAGTTGTTTCGTCGTCTTTAATCGCTCTCTTTGAGTGACATTCGACCGTTTAGATAATACTTCTGGCATCATTTCTCGTACAATTTCTTTTTTGTTGTAACTTGCAAGGATGTCTTCTTTAAGTTCTCCATTTTGAAATCGATCTTCAATCATTTCTTCATAGTATTCCAAAATATCATTCACTTCATCTGGATAAAAATGTTTTTCTAATTCAATTCTTAGTTCTTCTAACCACTTTTGCATCATGTCACCTATTTCCTTAAGATCTCATAAATCTTTTTCACTGATTCCCATTCTTCCATAAACTCATCTAAATGAATTTTTCCTTTTTTAGTGATGCGATAATACTTTCGGTTTCTCCCTTGAAAAAGTTCATTGTAACTTTCAAGTTCACCTTGATTCAGTAGACGCCTTAATATGGGATAAAGCGTTGATTCTGTAATAATTACAGTATTTGATAAATCATTAATTATTTGATATCCATAAGATTCGCCTTTTGACAGTATCGCAAGAACGAATATTTCTAGGATTCCTTTTTTAACTTGTGGCTTCATATTTCACCTCAACCATCCTTACACGATATATTATACATTGCATAGTATAGCGTGTCAATAAAAAAAGTTCAAATTTCTGAACTTTCTTCATTAACCATTTCATTTTTCTTTGAAGAGGATAAATAACTTATCCTTTCAGCAATGACTTCAAGCATATTGAGTTTTCTTTCTTCATTTAACTCATACTTCCAAGATTGCACTCTTGCCTTAACGGCAATCATCGCACCCTTTGTACAGTAAGACTCAATGGCTTGAGCTAAACCTTCCCATACAGTCACTTTAATAAAGTCTGTGTCATAATTGCCATCCATGTTCTTAAATGGCCTTTGGACTGCCATTGTAACATCTGATACCTTACGTCCATCTTCCAAAATTCGTGTTTCTGGATCATGTGTGAGTCTACCCACTAAAACTAATTGATTTAACATGATATCCTCCTTTGTTACTTCAAGATATCACGTGTTTATCGTTTATAAAAATGCATTATCAAAAAGTTAGAGATATATTTTTGTCGTTTTCGCTTAAATTTATTTATAATTGGAAACCTATTTTAAATTAGGTCAGAATCGATATCTATCTATAAAAAAAGCCTAGAATTTAGGCTTTTTGATAAATTAGACTTGCAATATACCGTTTTTTAATTCGACTTACTTGGTGATTAATATCTTCTAATGTGATTTCATTTAACATGTCGATGACTTCAAATATTGTTGAACCTGCATGCCAATACTTTCCATAATAATAGACTTTAGCCTCTAATTGGTTGATGGTATAAATAATTTGACCTAAATACATTTTTTTATAGCGGCTAAATGCTTCTAAAGTTAGATCATTGGTCAAGTCTTTTGTTAAAAAGTCAACGAGCGTCTTTTTTAGTTTCAAAATCTTCTTGCTTTCAGCATAAATAATGATATTTTCTGCATACTTTTGGAAATTCGTGCTGGCTGAAAAACTTTGATTAATTAATTTTTGTTCACTTAAGGTTTCATAAAACTTTGAAGATGGTCCTAAAAGTAAACCCATCGCCAAAGTCATCGCAAGCTCTTGTCTAAGTTTATCTTTTTTATTTCCAGCTTCTGGCTTTAGTTTGATTCCAAGCATGATTTTATTCATGCCAATATTTTTCTTTTTCTTAATATCCTTTAAAACTAACTTGGTGGGTTCTTTTGGATAGTTAATAATTGGTTTAGTATAACTCATACTTTCTCTATCATAGGCTTTTATAAAGGTCTTAAAAGCCTCTAAATCGATTTGTCCTGCAATGACCATCAAGCGATTCTTCGGGTGATAGAAAGCATTATACACATGATTTAGTACATCTTTGTTTACTTGATCAATCGATTCTAATGTTCCACCAATATCATACTTTTGAGGATGATTGAAATAAAGCATTTGCATAAGTTCATCTTGCATTGAGTAAATTGGATGATCTTGATACATCTTGAGTTCTTCCCCAATAATCATCTTTTCTTTTTCGATGTTTTCATCCGTAAAATATGGAGTATCAAGCATTTTCAACAAATGTGATAGTGCTTCATAGAAATGATCTGTTGATTTGAATAAATAAGATGTTTGATCATAGGATGTCATAGCATTTGCTTCAACACCGAGTTTTGAAAATGTTGAGAATGCATCACCATCTGGCATTGCAAATATTTTATGTTCAAAAAAATGTGCTGTTCCAGGAGGTGTTTCATGGGTTTCTTGATTAAACTTATAGTGGATATCAAGCGCTCCATAAGGCACAGATACTTCAACATATGTTGAGTAAAAAGGTAGAGGCTGTGGCATGATATGAATTTGCATCCCATTTTTTAATTTAAAAATAATGACCTCTTCGTTGAAGTTTGGATAAGTTTTCTTAATCATTTTCTTCCTCCAACATATAGATTGTATCTAAGGTTAATTGATCAATCACTTGTTTAAGATCATCAATGGTCACATTTAATATTCTTTCAATCCGATCATCAATGCTCGAAGGGTCATTTAATATGAGGCTTGAAAATTTACGTCTAGTTAATGTTGACTGAGAATCAGAATTACTCTTATAAACGTGTGATAAATAAGATTTAGCACTGTTTAGTTCTTCTTCAGTGACATAAAGCTTTTTCATGTCATTCACAAGTTCAATCATCGCATCTAGCGCGTCGTCTTTCTGATCAAGACTTACACCTGAATGAATCAACAATATCCCTTTATAGCCATCATATGACGAAGATACATCATAACATAGTCCCTTTTCTTCTCTAATCTTTTGAAATAAACGACTCTCAGGTGTCTCACCTAAAATCGCATCAAACAAAAGAGCAGCTTCATAAAGACTATCTTTAATATAGATAGGTAAGATATAACCAATCATTAAAATTGCTTGTTTAGTTTCAATCTTTTCTCTAACAGTTTTTAATGCTCTAGGTTTTCTGAAACTTGTATTTAGGTTATATGTATTAATGTCATGATTCAAAAAAGCCTTTTGAACCTTTGATTTCATCACATCATCTAAATGTCCATTGACCATAATTTCCATCTGGTCTTTATTTAAAACAGTTTGATAATAAGTATTGAGTCCTTCGAATGTCATTTTCTTTATATCTTTCAAAGAACCGGCTAATGGGATTCGATCATTATCACCTTCAAAAAAGTTTTCAAAAAACTTAATTTGAGCATATTGTCTCTTTCGATCTTTTAGTCCTTCATATAATTCGACTAGGTTACGCTTTTCATCATTAAAGACGTCTTCACTTAAACTATCACGTTCAAAAATTGTCTTTTTGAATAAATCTAATGCTTGATCAAAAAGAGTTTCATCCTTTAAAATTTTAGGGTGTGGAATGGTTAATGTCATAATAATTACCGATAAATTCCCATACTTTTCTACTTTATGACGAAAATAAGCACCATAGAGATCCTCAAGGTGCTCATTAAGACTTAACTTTGTTTTAAATGAGTCATTTGTTTTCGTTAAAACACTTGGCAACACATTGCGATAAGCTCTGTTATCCAAATGATCAAGCGTTGTGAAAAACACTGAAAATTGGATGGTTTTAAACGTATTATCAATAAAGTGCATTATAAACTATGAAGTGCAACTTCCATCATTTTTGTGAATGCTTCTTGACGTTCTTGTGATGTGGTTGCCTCATGCGTCACAAGCGAATCAGAAACGGTCAATAAACAAGCTGCTTTTTTATTTAATGCTTTTGCATTTGCAAAGAGTGCAAAGGATTCCATTTCAACAGCATCTGCACCATATGTTTCATGAATATCTTTAAATTCATTCGGATTTAATCGATAAAATACATCAGACGAATGGATCGTTGTCACATGTAGTGGTGTTCCTAATTTTTCAGCAGCTCTTGTAATCCGTTGATTTAAGGATTTTGATGCTGATAAATATTTACGAGAAGTCACACCCATCGTTTTTGCATAACTTGATTCAGAAAATGCTTTTTCAACTAAAATCACATCATAAAGTTTTAAATCATCGGTATAAGCACCACATGATCCAATGCGAATGATCTTTTCAACATCGTAAAATCTAAATAGTTCATAGGAATAAATACCAATCGATGGCATGCCCATTCCAGAACCCATGACTGTGACTTTTTTCTTATTAAAATAACCAGTGTATCCAAACATGTTTCTGACACTATTAATTTGGACAACATCAGTTAAAAATGTATCTGCAATATATTTTGCTCTTAAAGGGTCTCCAGGCATTAAAACAGTTTTAGCGATTAAATCTTTATTTTCTTGATCAATATGTGGTGTTGGATACATTTTGATTTCCTTTCTTTAAAACAATATCAACGCCATTTGACGTTCCAATCCGTGTTGCGCCAGCTTCAATCATTTTCATCGCATCTTCGTAGGTTCTTACCCCTCCGCTTGCTTTGACAAATGCTTTATCACCAACTGTTTCTTTCATCAGTTTAACATCTTCAACAGTTGCCCCTGATGGACCAAAACCTGTTGATGTTTTTACAAAAGTTGCTCCAGCTGATACGGCAATTTTAGATGCTCTTACAATTTCTTCTTTCGTTAAATAACATGTTTCAATAATGACTTTGACAGTTCTTCCTTCGGCCATTGAAACGACGCCTTTAATTTCCATGTGAATTAATTCATCATGACCTTCTTTTAAAGCATTGACGTTAATGACCATATCGAGTTCATCAGCACCAGAAAGCACAGCTAATCTTGCCTCCATCGCTTTAACTTCTGGATGGTGAGTCCCATGAGGGAATCCAATCACAGTACAAACTAAAACATCAGTATCTTTGAGTTCTTTTGCAGCATGTTGTACAAAAATTGGGTTAACGCAAACGCTTTTAAAATCATAAGCTTTTGCTTCCTCGATAAGTTTGTCGATTTGTGCATTTGTGACGTTTGCACCTAATTTCGTGTGGTCAATCATTTTATTCAGTTGCATGAATTAATACTTCCTTTCTTTTTTGGTTTAATATTTTTTGTTGAAAATATTGAACAAGTGGACCATTTAATAATACCATCATGAGAGTCATAATGTTAACTTGAGTCCAAATGAGTTTAGTGATAATACCTAAAATGATTGCAATTAAGAAAAATGTTCCTTCGATAATCATTTTAGAATAGCGAATGCTATGAATCTTACGATCAATCACATTCATTAAACGTTCATAAGGTGATACAGATAATCCAGTGGTTATGGTCATCGCAGTTCCAATGGCTATGACAACTAAACTTATGAATGATAATGGAATTTGAATCCATATATTCTCAAATAGTGATTGTGGAAGTAATTCGAATAGATATTTCCAAAAATCAATAAATATACCAACTAAAAATAAAAATGAAATACTTAAGAGAATATCTTTTTTACGATCAAATATAAATCCAATGAGTGCAACCACTAATCCAGTTAAAATTGCCATAGTCCCTAATGATAGTGGTGTTATGACATACATAAAGTAATTAAATGCATCAATTGGTGATGCACCTAATCTGGCAAATATGATGCCAACAACGCCTAATGACACCATAATAAAGCCAGTGATATGAATCAATATTTTTTTGGTCAAGCCATACTCCTTCTAGTCCAACAAACGCTTGATGCTTTCTTTTGCAAACGTATGGTTGATCTTCATAAATTTTGTTTTCTTCATGACTTTGAAGACTTTTTTACTTAATTTCTTTG
>JBAYCS010000031.1:0-7054 GCA_041668625.1 Acholeplasmataceae bacterium
ACCGCGTTTAGCTCCTGAAGCTTTCATCGAGTAAATCAATCCTCTGATTACCATTTCAGGACTAGTCATCATGAGGCCATAATCGCTAATAAGATTAGGCTCACATTCGACACCGTTTGCGATTACAACATCGATTGGATCTTTTGAATTAAGTTTGATATAACTAGGGAATGCACTTCCACCAAGTCCTACCAAACCTGCTTCTTTAACAATTTCAACATACTCTTCTTTTGTTAAAGCTTCAATCTCTTCATCACTACGATCAATAATCGATTCATGCAATTCATACTTTTTATCATTTTTAACGATTAAACAGTTCACTACTTTGCCGCTTTGATCAATATGATTTTCATAACCTACAACTTCACCACTAACAGTAGCGTGCATGGGTTGTTCGAAGAATGCACCTTTTCTAGTACCTATGACTTCCCCCACTTTAACAAACTGACCACCTCTAACACAGGTTTCTCCTTCTGGACAACGAGCACTTGTCACTGGATAATACAAGTATTCAGCATCGAGGTAA
The DNA here is from genome assembly GCA_041668625.1 of Acholeplasmataceae bacterium. Lineage (GTDB taxonomy): Bacteria > Bacillota_I > Bacilli_A > Acholeplasmatales > Acholeplasmataceae > UBA6181. Next base: position 527 of record JBAYCS010000031.1, read on the forward strand.
TGTAAGATGGGTAATTCTTTTAGATGTTTTTTTCCATCTGGAATATATTTTGTTCTTGCTATCATCTTTTATACTCCCTTCGTGTATAATGGATATTTTTTAGTCAATTCGATGACTTTTTTTCTAATGTTATCAATAATTTCGGTATCGTCTTTATGTCTTAAAGCCTGGTCGATGAAACTTGCAACAAGTCTCATATCATTTTCTTTAAATCCTCTAGTCGTCACTGCCGGCGTTCCCAATCTAATACCACTTGCATATGCAGGTTTTTCTGTATCAAATGGGACTCCATTTTTATTACATGTAATTGCCACACGTTGTAATGTATTTTCCGCATCAAGCCCTGTAATACCCAATGTTTTTTTAACATTTACTAAAAATAAATGATTATCAGTTCCACCACTTACGATTGGGTACCCTAATCTCATCATCTCATCAGCAAGTGCTTGTGCATTTTTAACGACTTGTTTTTGATACTCAATAAATTCATCACTCAAAGCTTCTTTAAATGCAACTGCTTTTGCTGCAATCACATGCATGAGTGGTCCACCTTGAATACCAGGAAATACTGCTTTATCAATTTTCTTTGCTACGGTTTCATCATTGGTTAAAATGATTCCACCTCGAGGTCCTCTTAAAGTTTTGTGTGTCGTAGAGGATACCACATGAGCATAAGGAAGTGGTGATGGATGGACCTTTGCTGCAACTAATCCAGCAATATGTGCCATGTCAACATGAAGATATGCTCCAACTTCATCCGCAATCTCTCTAAAACGTTTAAAATCTATGACTCTAGAATAGGCGCTTGCACCAGCAATAATAAGCTTGGGTTTTATTTCAAGTGCTAATTCTCTTAAACGATCATAATCAATTTTTTCAGTCACTTGATCAACACCATAAAAATGTGATTGATAAAATTTACCTGAAAAATTCAAACTAAACCCATGTGTCAAATGCCCGCCTTCAGCAAGTGACATACCTAAAATTTTATCGCCTGGATTTAATAATCCTTGATAAACTGCCATATTTGCTTGTGATCCTGAGTGCGGTTGAACATTGACATATTTAGCATCAAATAATTTTTTTAATCTTTCAATGGCTAATGTTTCAATTTCATCCACAAATTCACAACCACCATAATACCGTTTTTTAGGGTATCCTTCTGCATATTTATTCGTCAAAATTGATCCTTGGGCTTCTAAAACAGCTTGCGAAACAAAGTTTTCGGAAGCAATTAATTCAATGTGCTCTTCTTGTCGATTTAGTTCTTTTTGGATAAAACTATCGATTTCGGCATCTTTCAATCGTAGATTCATTCTATCCTCCTCGTTAATTCTTCAGTTTATTATAGCATAATAAAAGGCAAAATAAAAGAAGCATTCAGGTCACTGAAAACGCTTCTTTTATTAAGTATTTCAAGGAATTTAAGTAACCATCAAAAAAACGATTTATTCTTTAAAACTTACATTGTGATAAACGTTTTGAACATCATCTAATTCATCAAGCATGGAAACTAAACGATCAAATTTATCTTGTTCTTCTTCATGATCAAAAGTTGTCTCCATAATTGGAAGCCACATAATTTCTTCGGTCTGAAAATCAAAATCAGGATGGACATCTAAAATTGCTTGACGAATGTTATTGTAATTTGATGCATCACTGTATACTGTGACACCTTCTTCATCAGTTTCAATTTCTTGTGCATCAAGATCATTTGTAATTAAAATTTCTAAAACTTCATCTTCTGTCAATCCGGGCATCGTAAGTACAGCATAATGATTAAATTGATGCATTACTGATCCTGAAACACCAAGTTTTCCTCCAGTTTTAGTGAAACAATTTCTCACTTCAGCAATTGTTCTATTTGGATTATCAGTCAAACACTCAACAATGATCATTGAATTCCCAGGACCAAATCCTTCATATCTAGCTTCTGCGTAGTTTTCATCACTTCCGCCTTTGGCTTTTTCAATGGCGCGTTTAATAACATCAGCAGTTACTTGTTCTTTCTTTGCTTTCTCAATGATCCGTTTTAATGCTTGATTGGTATCTGGATCAGGTGTTCCTGATTTAGCAGCCATATATATTTCTTTACCATATTTTGCATAGAGTTTACCTTTTGCAGATGCCGTTTTTTGCATTGCTACTTTTCGTACTTCAAATGCTCTTCCCATACCTTATTCCTCTTTCTTTGCTCTATCTTTAAATTTTTCTTCGTAGGCTTCAATACATGAATTAATAATCTTTTTTGCTTCTTCAACGCCTTCAATATCTAAAATGTAAGTTTTCTTCCCTTCAAGAGATTTATACACCTCAAAAAAGTGACTCATTTCGGTTAATAAATGCTGAGGTAATTCGCTAATGTCTTTATATTGAGTGAGTGAAGGATCGCCTAATGGAACTGCAATTATTTTTTCGTCAATTTCATCAGAATCAATCATTTTAATGACCCCAATTGGATAACAATCGACAATTGACAATGGTTCAATATCCTCTTGACATAAAACTAAGACATCAAGCGGGTCATTATCACCTGCATATGTTCTTGGAATAAATCCATAATTTGCGGGATAATGTGTTGACGTAAATAGAATGCGATCAAGGATAATCATGCCAGTCTCTTTATCAAGTTCATACTTCTTTTTACTTCCTTTTGATATTTCAATACAAGCCACAAACCGTTCTGGTTTTATTCTTGATTTGCTAATATCGTGCCAAATATTCATAGGATAGCTCCTTAATTTTTTTACATTACTATTGTAACATTATATGTTAAAAAAAACACCCAAAAAATGGGTGTTCAATCTATTTAAATCATTTAAGCCTCAATGTGTTTTAAATAAAGTTCAAACGTGTTTTCTAAAAGTGCATTAATTGTCATAGGTCCTACACCACCTGGTACAGGTGATAAATAACTTGCCACATGTTGCACTTCATCAAAGCACACATCTCCAACAAGTTTTCCTTCTAACCGATTCACACCAACATCAACAACAATTGCGCCCTCTTTAACCATTTCCTTTTTAATAAGTAGAGGTGTTCCCGCTGATGCAATGATGATGTCCGCTTGTTTTGTATGATAAGAAAGATCTTTCGTTTGTCTATGACATACTGTAATGGTAGCTCCTCTATCCATGAGCAATCGAGCAACAGGGAATCCTACAATATTGCTTCTTCCAATGATGACTGCGTGTTTAGACGCAATCTCAATATTGTAATGTTCTAATAAAGAAATAATACCTTTAGGTGTTGCTGGATAAATTGTAGGTTTCTTTTGATACAAATATCCTTGATTTACCACATGAAATCCATCTGCATCTTTATCTCTTGAAATTAAATCAATGAGTTTCGAGTCATTCAAATGTTTTGGGATTGGTAACTGAAGTAATATCCCATCCACTTGATCATCTTGATTCAATTTTTCAATGAGTTTAACAAGCTCATCTTCTGTCACAGTGTCTTCTAAATGGTGTAATGTGTGGTTAATCCCAACAAGTTTACATGCTTTTCCTTTTCCGGTCACATAAGAAATACTTGCTGGATTATCACCAACCAAGATAATTGAAAGTTGTGGTGCTCGATTTGATTCTATGTAGTGATTTATCTTATCTTTTAAAGCTAAATTGCGTTCTTTTGCTACATTCTTCCCATCTAATAGGATCATCATATCCTCCTTAATCGATGAGATTTCCCTCATCGTCAACGACCATTGAAATGGCACGTGGTGTTTTATTTAATCCTGGCATAACCATAATGCCCTTGGTTAAGGCAACCAAAAATCCTGCACCTAATGAAGGCCTAATTTCTTGAATCGTTAATGTAAAGTCAGTAGGTAATCCTTTGATTTTTGGATCTCCTGTTAATGAAAGTGGGGTTTTAGCCATGCATACAGGCAAATTCCATCCCAATTCAATATAGTGTTCTAATTGTTCTCTTGCTTTCTTTGTGAAAACAACATCTTTTGCACCATATAAGTTTTTAGCAATTTTTTCAATCTTGATTTGTGGTGTATCATCTTTAGCATAAGTGGGTTTGACTGTTGACTTTTGATCAGCAATTTCAACGACAATTTTCGCTAAATCAACCATGCCTTTTCCACCCTCACTAAATCCTTTAGCAAGTGCAATTGGATGATTGTTTTCTTTTGCCCAATTCATTAATATGTCTAGTTCTTCATTTGTGTCTGTATAAAAATGATTTAATGCAATCACATATGGTAATCCAAACCCTTTAATGTTTTCAATGTGCTTATTTAAGTGAGGAATACCTAAACGAAGTGCTTCATGATTTTCAAGAGAAAAATCTTCAGCCCCACCATGTGATTTAAGTGCACGAAGTGTTGCAACAATCACAATCGCATCAACGTCTTTATGCAAATATGGCATTTTTAAATCAATAAATTTTTCCATCCCTAAATCTGCACCGAATCCTGCTTCAGTTACGGCATAATCACCAAGCTTTAAAGCAAGTTTGGTTGCGACGATTGAATTACATCCATGAGCAATATTTGCAAATGGTCCAGCATGTACAAACGTTGGAACACCATCAATAGTTTGTACCAAATTAGGGTTCATTGCATTTTTTAAAAGTAATGTCATGGCATCTGCGCCACCTAAGTCTTTCACATAAATGGGGTCATTTTCTTTAGTGTATCCGACAAGAATTCGATTGATTCTCATCTTTAAATCTTTTAGATCAGTTGCAAGTGCAAGAATTGCCATAATTTCACTCGCCGCTGTTATGACAAACCCATCTTTTCTTATCGGAGTTTCGATATCTCTTAAACTACGATCGTTCATATCCATACAACGTTTCCAAGTCACTGTCTCAATACCAAGTTCGTTACCTTGGAACATGTGATTATCAATTAAAGCTGATAACAAATTATTGGCAGCAGTAATCGCGTGTAAATCTCCTGTGAAATGAAGATTGATATCATCTGAAGGTGTAACACTCGCTTTGCCACCACCGGTTGCACCACCTTTAAGTCCAAAAACAGGACCTAAACTGGGTTCTCTAAGTGCCAATATCGGATGTTTCCCTATTTCTTTTAATCCTTGGCTTAATCCTATCGATACAGTTGTTTTGCCTTCACCCGCTGGTGTTGGATTAATTGCTGTAACTAAAATAAGTTTCCCGTTAGGCTTATTTTTCAACCGCTTTAACACTGATAAATCAATTTTAGCTTTGTCAAAACCGTATGGGATACATTCTTCACCAATGACTCCCATTTTCTCGCATAAAACTGTTATTTTTTCCATAAGTTCTCCTTTGCAATAAAAAAGTACCTTGTACCAAGATACTTTTATTATATCATATGATGAGAATTGATGAAAGCGCTTCTACTAGAGATTTAGAATCGTTTTAATCTTTTGTGGAAGTCCGATAATCTCACTTTTTGAAAGACTACATAAGGCAAGGCGTATTCCACCATTCATTGGAACCGCATAAATATGATGTTCTTGCAATTTCAAGTAATCTTGATCCGGATTTTTAGTTAAAATTACGGTATAAAATCCACTTCTAAAAGGATAAGTGATGAGTCCTATTTCTTTTGCTTGCTCATTAAATGATGTTGATCTCGCTTGAACAATGCTATTTAATCTTTCTAAATCCTTTAAGAACACTTTTTTATTTTCAGGTTTTGCAAAATGATTGAATAATTCTATAGAAATTGTCGGTGTTGCAGACCACGATCCTCTTGCTTCATTGACGTATTTTTTGTGTGCGTCAATCACCATTTCTTGGTTCTTAGAAAGTAGTATTGCCGCACCCATTCTTAATCCATAAACACCAAAAGTTTTTGATCCACTAAATGAAATCACTGTTAACACATGATCTTTCAATTTGGGAAGATAACTCATTTTCAAACGATTATCTTCTTCGTGTGTAAATTCAAGATAAGCAACATCATATAAAAAAACAACATCGTTATCCTTCTTCTCATTTAAAATATCAATAATTTGATTAAACTCATCTAAACTTAATGTATAACCAGTAGGGTTATGGCATGGATCATTTACAATAACAATAACACGATGTTGAATCGCACATAAAGCATTAAATCTTTCTTTAAAGCTTTGGATATTGAATGCATCTCCATCAAATAGTTTATGCTCAAATAAATTTAGTTTTGCTCGATCAGCAAAACGTTCATATTGCCACCTTACATCAGAAACAAAAATGTATTCTTTTGGTTTTGCCATGACCGAAAATGTTGATGCAATTGCTCCACTGCCGCCTGGAGTCGCACAAGCATCGACATACATTGTCTTTTTGATATTCTCCTCGTATTTACCTAATACCCAAGAAATCAAATTTTTCTTGAATGTGGGTCCTCCATCTACTGATGGATAAGGAAGAATTTGATCATCGGTTAATGTTCTTATTGCTTTAGAAACTGATGGCATTCCTCCGATGGATTTATCTTCATCGAAAAACATACCAATGGATGCGTCGATAACATCGTTATACAATTTTTTTGCCTCTCGCGCATCCTTAGAAATTTTTAAAATATCTACTGCCATA
>JBAYCS010000032.1:0-7021 GCA_041668625.1 Acholeplasmataceae bacterium
CTATCTGATAATTCATAAATGATTTCGAAAAATCCAAATTGATTAGGATCAACTTTACCAATGATTTTCACATCGAAAATACTAAGATCATCATGATTATCACTGACTTCAGAAATGTAGGATATGTAGTCGATTGGTAATCCTTGATATGGATAATCGATTTTATCATCAGCTGTTAATTTTAAAACTGGTGGTTCAATATCCATGATAATCACATCAACCATTAAGGTTGATTGATTGAAAGAGGCATCTTGTGCAGTGACAATCAATGGATAAACACCAATTTTTTGATAGTCAACAGACGTATCATCAACTGTTAATGTCAAATCGTTTATATCATCATATGGGTCTTCTATTAAAAAGTACGATATATAATTGATGGGTTTAAATTGGGTAATTAGAATTTCTTGAATGAGCGAAATGATAGGGGCTGTTTGATCAATGACTTCAAGATATGATGTTAATGTTGACTGATTTTTTGATTCATCTGTAGCCTTGAAGGTTAATAAATATTTACCCACTTTTTGCATGTTATAAGATCCAATGATTTCAATTTTAATGTTTTCATTTGTAGAAAAATTGTCTTCAAGTATGATGTAATCTTGAAAAAGTGGTGGGGGATCGAATACATGAAATAATAAAGGTTTTATGAGGATAATTTTGGGTTTTTCTTGATCAGTCACTTTTAAGTATATGTCAACGCTTGTTTTATTATAAGATGAATCGATGATTTGATAAGTCACTAAATAGGTACCCAACACGTCGTGATTAATCGAACTAAAGATCTTAACATCATCACTTGATATTTCATCAACATTATCATACACATTAATAATCAGTTTTCTTAAAATACTCATTGAATCTTCTATTTGATAGGGTATGTCCGGTCTTTCGTTTGAAATGATTAAACTAGGAGGCGTTTGATCGTATATCTCAATTGAGGTTATTACAATTTTTTGATTCCCACTTTGATCAGTAGCAATCACTTTAAACGGATAAATACCAACCATATTATGAGATAACGCATCACATTCAATTTTCACCTCTGGGAACATATCATAATTATCCGTGATGTCTAAATAAGTTTGCCATAAAAAAATGTGATCTACATTATGTTTTAATGGCTTAATTGCTGTAATATCTGGAGATATATCATCATAAAACTCTATCCACAATATTTTAGTAGTTTCGTTTCCACTTAAATCTTTTACAACATAAGTGATGGGATATTTTCCAATCTGCTCGTCCATCACTTGACTCGTATCGATTCTAATCAAAAGTGATTCCTCAAGATCATAATTATCAATTGCTGTAAATCCTATCAATAGATTTGGCATTTTTTCACCAATTCTAACTCTAATGGATGGCATACTCACTATTTCTGGTGGAATATCGTCAATAATCTTAATTTGGATAGTCATCACATGCCTTAGATTATAGTCCGGAAAATATGCTTCAATCTTGTGAGTATATGTCTTCACAATCGATGTGTTGATCGTTGATAAAAAAGTCCTTTCAACGCCATCAATCTTATAGATGACTCTTGCATCTTCACATATTTCGCCATCGATATATAGTTTAGCTTCAACCTCACTTAATGCACTTCTAAAATCACCATGCAAAGGCACGATGATTTCTGTACGCTCCCAAATAATATTTGCTTCAAGTGTTAAAAAAGCCATCATCATCCAAACAAAAAAAGACATTCAATCACCTCTATCTTATGATAGTGATATGGAATGTCTTTTACTTGATTAAATAATTTTTGTTTCAAATTCGTGTTCTTTTTCACGGAAAAATTGGTTACGATAGAGTTCGAAATATGATCCACGTTTTGAAAGTAGCTCTTCGTGTGTTCCCATCTCGATGATTTTACCCATATCTAAAACAATAATTTTATCTGCATTGATAATAGTGGATAATCTGTGAGCAACAATAAAGCTTGTTCGATCTTTTAATAATGTCTCTGTCGCCCTTTGAATAACTTCTTCTGACTCAGAATCAATGGATGAGGTTGCTTCATCTAAAATTAAAACTCTTGGGTCTGCTAATACAGCTCGCGCGAATGAGATTAATTGTTTTTGTCCAACTGATAATAAATTACCACCTTCACCTACATGGGTTAAATAGCCTTGATCTAAATGCTTAACGAAATCATCGACTCCAACAATTTTGGCTGCACTGATTACTTCTTCATCGGTCGCAGTTAAACGCCCATATCGAATGTTTTCTAATACATTTGTACTAAATAAATGGGGGCTTTGAAGAACATAACCTAAACGTTTATGAAGCCAATGAAGATTTCTTTCACGATAATCTTTCCCATCAATTAAAATAGATCCGCTCGTAGGTTCATAAAATCTAGATAATAGATTAATAATAGTAGTTTTACCAGATCCAGTATGTCCAACTAAAGCAACACTTTCTCCAGCTTTCACTTTTAAATTAAAATCCGACAATATATCTTCATTTTCCTTGTAGAAAAATGATACATGTTTAAACTCAATATCGCCTTTTAATTCTTCCCAATTTTCAAGTTTATCATGAAATAGTGTTCCATAAACATCTTCAACTTCTTTTGAATCTTTAATTTCTGGTTCAGTTTCAATCAAACTGATAATCCGTTCGGCTGAAGCTTGAGCGTTTTGAAAATCTGAAACGATTCTTGATAAAGACATAATAGGTTCGAAGAAATTTACGGTATATGCAATAAACATTTGGAGTGTACCAATCGTAATTAAAGCTTCAAAGAATAAAAGATAATATGATCCTTGAACCATGGTGGTTGCGACTGCGGCATAAGATAAAACAAGCAAGATAGAAGAAAAGAGTGCTGATGAAATAACTGCTTTAATGCTTGATCTTTTTAAAGATCTTGCTGTCATTTCAAATTCCTGAAAATTACTATCTTCAATACTTAAACTCTTCGTTGTTTTAGCCCCTAAAAAACCTTCGTTATATTGAGCGGTTAATTGAGAATTGAACCGTCTTGCATTTCTATGTTGCTTTAAGATCTTTTTTCTAAAGAAATATGTTACTAAAAACATAAGAGGTAAAACTAACGTGACAATCAATGCTAATTTGAAGAACGTAATATATAGGATCACTAAAATGAATATCATCGACAAGAATGCCCATACAAGATCAACTAATCCCCATGAGATAATTAAGGATAATCTTCTTGCATCTGATGTCATTCTTGCCATAATCCATCCATGTGGTGTTTTATCATAATATGAAAATGATAATCTTTGAAGATTTTTAAACGCTTGACGTCTAAGTTCAAAACTTGTTTCAGCTTCAATAATTCCAGCTTGATAAATAAATCCCCAAACCGCCAATCCAAATCCAGCGGCTAACAATATATTTGCAACCACAAAATATGGCCATGTACCATAGTCGCCTTCAATAAAAAATTTATCAATGGCATAACGGTTAAGTAGGGGAATCATCGCATCTAAAAATGCGAGTATAGCTGAAAACATCATCAATAAAAACATGCGTTTTTTTGATTTGAAAATAACAGATATGATTTTTTTCCAAGTCCCTAATTTTACTTTATACTCATTATCTTGAACATCATCATGCATGGGACTCACCTTCTTTCAAAAGTGCTTCGAATTCTTTTTCAAGTTTTCCTTGGATATCCCAAAGTTTACGATAAAGTCCACTTTGCTTGCTTAACTCATCGTGAGTTCCAATGGCTTGAATTTGACCTTGATCTAACACAATAATTTGATCAGCTTCTTTAGCTGTTGTAATACGGTGGGTAATAATGATTGTTGTTTGTTTTGATTCTTTATCTTGCAAAGCCTCTCTAATCATCGTGTCTGTCTTTGTATCAACAGCACTTAAGGCATCATCAAAAATTAGGATAGGTTTATCAGCAACTAAAATTCTAGCAATCGCAACTCTTTGTTTTTGACCACCAGATAATGTGGTTCCTTTTTCACCGACAATCGTATCATAACCTTGTTTAAATGTTTTAATGTCTTTTTCTAAAGCAGCAATATTGGCTGCTCTAAAGACGCGATCTTTGTTAACTTCTTTGTGAGCAATCGCAATATTTTCAAAGACAGTTTTTGAATATAAGAAAGGATCTTGTAAAACAACACCAATCTCTTTACGAATATGCTTTTTCTTTATATCTCTTAGAGAAACCCCATCAATCAAGATATCTCCACCTTGGTAATCATACATTTTTAAAAGTAAATTAATAATCGTTGATTTTCCACTGCCAGTTCTTCCGATAATAGCAACTGTTTGACCAGATTTTATACTAAAATTAACACCTTTGAGTAAATGTTCATTCGTATCTGAAAACTTAAATGAAACATCTCTAAATTCCACACTTCCTTTGATCTCTGGTTCTTTTGTTCCATCACTTAAATACTCACTTGGTAAATCTAGAATTTCATTAATTCGATCAGATGCCACTAAAGCTTTTCCAAAATCATTAATAATACGACCTAAACCTCTAACTGGCCAAATAAGCATTCCAACAAGTGATAGAGATGCGATCACATCTGCTGCATCCATGGTTTGTCTTTGAACAGAAAAAACTCCGATCGCAATAATCACTAGGTATTGTGAAATACTCATGAAATCCATGGACCCCCAATAAATGGCTACTATTTTATTCGCTCGTTTAAGTTGATCACGATATTTCGTATTTTTATCTTCCATTTTTGTAATTTCAAATGCTTCATTAGCAAATGCTCTTACGACCTTAGACCCTGCAAGATTTTCTTGAATAACGTTCATCATGTCAGCTTCAGTATCTTCGATTTTTTTAAATATTTTATCAACTTTAACGAAATATAAAATCGATGAAGTTGCAATGAATGGGACAATCGCTAAAGAAATCCAAACCATGGTTGGATTAATGCGAATAAGCTGATAGACACCAAAAAATAGCGTTGCAGCTAAATGTACAATATCTAAAGTTCTTGTTGCTAGAAAGTTTGTTGTGGTTTCTACATCAGAAGTCACACGTTGAATTAAATCACCGGTATCTGTATTATTATGATATTGATAACTTAAGTCTTGGATATGTTTATATAATCTCATCCGCATTCTTTCAGCCATTGATTCTAAAAGTGAACCTTTAGCCCACATTTCAACGAAGCGTAATGAAAATCTAAACACCTGAAGAATTAAAAGCGATAAAGCGATTCGCAAAACGATTTCCATAATGTCAGTTGAACGCTCAAAAAACGCAATTAAAAAACGCGGTAGGTGAACATCACCGACCACAAGACTTCCATCTGCGATTCCAGGTTGATTGATTAATGTTTTAATTAAATACTGGGTGAACAAGGGGACATTCGAATAAGTCCATTGATGAATTATGGTTAATAATCCCGCAATGACAAATAGCATGGAAAATCCCTTGGCTAAGCGTAATAGTTTTCTTGTTCTCATGCACACACCTCCTAGCCTTTAATAGTATATAATGAATCACTTAACGTGTCAATGAAATGTTTAAAAAGAAAAGATGTTAGTAGTTTTTTAGTGGCTACTAACATCTTACCATTTCATCATCGGCTTTTTTGTATAATCAATTTGATGTTAAGCACAATTGATGTTCTATAAATCCTTGCTGAGCTACTTGATGTGCTTCTTTGTATAAAAAATTCTGTTTAAATATAGATGCTGAATCTCTATAAAGATAAGCTTTTGTTTGATAATTATCAGTGAACAAAGGCTGATTTGACACTAGTTCGCGTAAATAGGTAAGTAATTGATCTTGCTCTTTAAGATATTTGAAATATAGATGTCTCACGATTAACGCGGTTGTTTTATTTACAAACGTTTTTGATATTTTATCTTTAAGAATTCGTTTAATATCTTCTGTCGAACCTAATGAATCAAGTGATAACAAATACAAAACTAACCATCTTTCATCGCGTTCTACATATGGCTCTACAAGTGATTTTGCTTTTTCAAAATTACCTCTATGATAGTGGCAGATGGATTGAATATATTTTTTATCTTCGAAATTCATTGATGGTGATTTGTTCAAACTTTCTTCTATATAATTGATACTTTTATATCTTGCTTGATATATCAAATATTGAATGTTTGCTTCATACAACAAATCAAAAGCATGCATCGTTTGAAGATTTGAAATATAGTCTCTATAAAAATGTTCTATATCAATAAACCGCATGAGATGAAATGCACATTTAAGTTTGTACTTTAATTCTATTGTTTCTATGACCAAATTATCATTATCCAATTTTGGAAATAACGCAATAGTATGATTGGAATCTATATAACGCTCTTGACTGAAAAGTATTTGTGCAACACATGTTAAAAAAACATGCACTTCTAAATCCATAAAATTTGGTATATATAGTTTTAAACTTTCATAGTAGGTTTTAATGTTATCTAGTTCACCTTTTGAAACATAATATGCAAACATAAAGAGATAGGATTGATGGTCTTTCTTAGAATCATAGAGTTTGATTATATCTTCATTTACCTCTTGGTTTAAAAGAAGTGCTAATAAAACACGAGTTAATTGATCTTTATAGTCTTGATCATATCCATGTTGATTAAACGTTGAACTCAAACGTTTCTCATAGAGCTTGACATATTTCATATTTGGTTTAATTAAGTTGTTTTCAAGTTTCGATAGATAAGATACACTAGTTAAGTCTAATGCAGCTTCTTGTAAAGTCATACCGAGTTCTCTTCTTCTAAATTTCATAGCCGATCCTAAAGGTAGTGTATCAAAGGGTCGATTAGTCTTCCTATAATTCAATTGTTTTTTAATATGGGATAGCTGAATATACAATGTTAATTCTCCTTTTTTATTAAAATTATAGGGAACTATCCATCTTAAATCAAATTATAAGGTGAAAAAAAAGGCTTTTTAAAAGCCTCTAACATCACTTCATTTAGCATTTTTTATAAACCTGCAATTTTATTCCTTCTTTTCATATCCACAAACATCAAAAAGTGGACATTGTTGACATTTTGGTGCCCTTGCAAAACAGTGATATCTTCCAAAAAA
>JBAYCS010000033.1:0-6988 GCA_041668625.1 Acholeplasmataceae bacterium
CTGACCCAAGTGATCAAGGACAAAGGCTAGATCAATACTTGATGAAAGAAGTATTGAGTGACCATAGTCGTAGCCATATTCAACAGAGAATCAAATCAGGAAATATCTTAGTCGATGGCAACATCGTAAAAACTGGATATACCATTAAAGGGCATGAAATAATCTCAATCGAAGATTTTGAAGAGAAAACTTTAGATTTAGAACCCGTTGACTTAAGCCTAGATATTGTTTATGAAGATGAAGATTTATTTGTCATTAATAAACCTCAAGGTATGGTCGTACATCCCGCATCAAGTTATCATGAGCCCACTTTAGTTCACGGACTCTTATTTGAAGCAGATAAATTAAGTTCCATCAATGGGACGATTCGACCAGGGATTGTCCACAGGATTGATAAAGATACTTCTGGGTTACTCATTGTTGCGAAAACAGATCAAGCCCACCGGGTATTATCAGATGACCTTAAGTCTCATGACATTAACAGATACTATGTTGCACTCGTTCATGGAGCCATTAATGAGAATCAAGGCACCATCGACGCACCGATTGCGAGAAATCCAAAAAATAGACTAAAAATGAGTGTCCATGATCAAGGAAAACACGCGGTCACCCATTTTACTGTCAAAGAAAGATTTCATGATCTAACCTATCTTGAATGTCAATTAGAAACTGGTAGAACGCATCAAATTCGAGTTCATATGGCCTATATCAAGCATCCGATTTTGGGTGATCCACTTTATGGCTATAAAGAGGATAATCTTGAAGGTGGTCAATTTTTGCACGCTTATAAGCTTACATTTACACATCCAATAAAAAAAGAGCAGATGACTTTTGAAGTCGATCTACCCAAACGTTTTTTAGATAAAATTAATGAACTTAAGTTAAATTCTGTTTTGTAATATTTTTGAAATTCATTTTAGCAATTAAACCTAAACCATTTATTCCTTTTAAATCATATAACTGTTTAACTTGGGCGTCCACATCTTTGCTGGCGCCTTTTAATAAATCCACACCGAGTTTCGTCGAATAGTCATTCATTTTCACTAAATATGCATATCTCGCGATAATCGAAGCTGCAGCAACGGACAGATGGACTTGCTCTGCTCTAACATGAAAATCAATGTCTCGATAGATTAATGTTTCATCTTTAATATAATTAAAGTATAATTGAGGTGTGCAAAATTGGTCTAAGATCACAGGCACGGTATGATCAAGCTTAGAAGATGTCTTAATAATTGCTTGATTATGTAATAAAGCCTTAATTTTATTCATGTTCATGCCTTTTTTGACAAGTTCATTATATTTTTTAGGTGTTAAAATTAATAGTGAGTGAATGAGTTTTTTCGCAATCTTCGGTGCAATTAGAATAATTTGCTTATCTGTCATATTCTTTGAATCTCTCACATTGAGTGATTCTAAATATTCGATATCTTCACTTGAAGTATAGAGAGAACATACAACAACGGGTCCAAAGACATCACCAGTTCCAACTTCGTCAGATCCGATGGCTTCATAGTCTTCACGGTTTAAATGTTGCTTAATCGCAATCAATTCAGGCGTAACTTCCTTACCTTGAAGTAAAACTTTACCTGTTTTATAAGCTAAAATTTCTACGTCATTATGAACAGCATGAAAAAGCAGGTATTGATTACTTGCTTCTACGGTGTGATATTGATAGACTTGTTGTAACTTCTCTAGTTCATTTTGGCTTACAGAAATCGTGTAATGTTTCATTAAATTACGCTCCTGACCATTTAATTATACCATATTTTTTAAGAAAAAGGTGCTTTAATATGCGATTCATGATGAAAACCCTAGAATTCCCAACAATCTTGAAAGAAATTGCCTCATTTGCAAAAACAGACACGATAAGACAGGAGATATCACTACTTGAGCCAAGTATCGATGAGCCTGAAATCGCACGTCAACTTTTAGAAACTGAAGACATGCTAAAACTCATTACACGACTTGGTTTAATCCCTTTATATGATGATTATGATATACATGAATTACTACGATATGTTGGCCTAGATCGACTATTATCGATTCAGGATTTCTTATATGTCATGCTTTTTTTACGTATGGAAAAAGCCATTATGCAGTATAAGATTGAAGGGAGCCGACAAAAAATCGATTTTGGTGTTTTACAAGATCACTTTAATGGCCTTCATCAGCATGGGAAATTATTAGAGTACTTGGAGTCAAAACTTGATCCAGATGGACAAATATTAGATGATGCAACACCTCAACTTTTAAAGATTAGACATGAGAAATCAAGACTTCAAAAGAGTCTTCAAGATAAATTGCAAAAGCTCTTATCTGATTATGGAGCATATTTGAATGAATCAGTCATTGTGATTCGTAATGAGCGTTTCTGTATTCCAATCAAAGATACGTTTAAAAATAAAGTTAAAGGCATTATTCATGATATGTCTGCAAGTAAACAGACGATCTACATTGAACCTGAACAAACAAGACAAATTACTCAACAAATTGAAAGTAACAAACTAGAAGAAGAAAAAGAGATTCAGCGCATTATCGCATTAATGACTGATGAAGTTCATAATTACAGTGATAGTTTAAAAGAAAATTTAGATATTTATCTTGCCCTTGAACTATTATCATGCAAAGCACAATATGCTAAAAAATGTGATGCGATTAAGCCTTTAGTTAATAAAGATGGAATCGTTAGCTTAGTCAGTGCTAGACATCCCTTATTAGATCAAAAAACAGCAGTACCTATTAGTTTAGAACTAAATGATAATGACCGGATTATGCTGATTACAGGTCCCAACACTGGCGGTAAAACTGTTGCACTTAAAACTGTTGGGTTACTCACCATTATGATGCAATGTGGAATTTTAGTTCCTGCTAAAGAAGGGACAAACCTCGCAATTTTCGAACAAGTATTTGCTGATATTGGTGATGAACAATCCATTATGCAATCTTTATCAACATTTAGTTCACATTTAACTAAGATTATTCAAATGGCTTTGGATGTGAGTGATCATTCACTTGTATTACTTGATGAACTAGGAAGTGGTACGGATCCGAATGAAGGTGTAAGTTTAGCAATTGCAATTTTGAATCATTTTAAAAAATATAACCTTCGAATGATGGTGACTACCCATTATTCAGAACTTAAGAGTTATGCTTATGAAGAAACTCATATGACAACTGCTAGTGTCGCATTTGATAAGAAATCATTAAAACCCCTATATTACCTTCAAATGGGTACCACTGGCTCTTCACATGCATTCTTAATCGCAAAGCGTTTAGGGCTCAAAGATGAGATTATTAAGGATGCTGAAACAGTCTATGAGGGACGTCAAACAGATTTAGGACGAATCATGGAGAAATTAAACGATGAGCGTGTCTATGTTGAACGTCAAAAAGAAAAATTACTAGCCGAACAAGAACGTGCTAGAAATGAAAAGATGGAACTCAGAAAAGCAAAGGAAGCACTACTTAGAGAACAAGATGAAATGCTTGCAAAGATCCGCGATAAAGAAGAGAAAAAATGGGAAGATTTAAAAGAAGAAGTGAGAGAACTTATTCGATCTTTACAAAATAGAAAAGAATTATCTAATCCAGAACTTGCAACTTTAAAATATCAGCTTAATCAAGCTTTACCTGATCAAGCATCTCCTTTATTTGAAGATGACTTAAAAATAGGTGATGAAGTCTTTATTCTTCCTTATCAACAACAAGGAACAATCAAGGATATTAAAAATGACCAGTATCGCGTCGTATTTGGAAAATTTGATTTATTATTTACTGCTTCAGATTTAAGAAAAGATCAAACTAGAGTTAAACCAAAAAAAGAGATAAGAAAAGTCAGTACAGAAACAACACCTACGATTGAAAAACGCGGAAATTTCGAACTTGACTTAAGAGGTTTCAGATTTGAAGAAGTTAAAGAAGCTATGGACCAAGCCATAGATCAAGCGATGTTATCAAATTTGCATCAAATCAGAATCATTCATGGATTTGGGAGTGGTGCGGTTCGTAAAGCAGTCTATAACTACATTAAACAATCCCCTTATATTGAATCCTCTCGATTTGGTGGTGAGGGTGAAGGATTAAATGGGGTCACCATTATTACATTAAAATAATGCTTTTGACTTGAAAAGATTTTAAATAACACTTATAATGAAAGTGTAAAAAAAAGATAAAGAAATGAGGAAAATTTAATGATTGATTATCAAGGACAACCTTATCAAGAGGTAATTGGACAACAAGGTTTAGTCGTCGTACAATATTTTGCAACTTGGTGTGGACCATGTAAGATGTTGAAACCAGTTTTAGAAGCAATTAGCACAGAAATGACAGATATTAAATTCTATCGTTCTGACATTGATTTATTTAGAGCTCAAGCCATTGAAGCTGGCATTAAGAGTGTTCCAACTGTTGTATTATACAAAGATGGCGAAGAAGTTGATCGCACAAGTGGTTATCAACCAAAAGAACGCGTTGAAGCTTGGATTAACCAATTCAAATAATTAAAGCACAGTTGTGCTTTTTTTATTATTTAAAACCGTGTATAATATGAATGGTGATGACATGGACGGTTTTTTATACGTGGACAAACCGGTGGGTATGACATCGCATGATGTTGTAGCTATCGTTAAAAAAAAACTAAAACTTGATAAAGTTGGACATACAGGCACACTTGACCCTTTCGCGAGTGGACTCATGATTTTATGCGTTGGTAAGGCTACAAAACTAGCCTATCTTTTTTCTAATTGTGATAAAACGTACTCAGGAACTATCAAGTTTGGGACTCATTATGATACTTATGATGTTACAGGTAAAGTATTAGAAACTAGTGATTCACCACTTGAGATTGAATCAATCAGACATGCAGTAAAAGAAATGGAAGGTACATATATGCAATTGCCTCCCATGCATTCAGCCATTAAAAAAGATGGTCGAAAGCTTTACGAATTAGCAAGACTTGGTCTTGATGTTGATCGTGAAAAGCGTGAAGTTAATATTCAGTCATTTGAATTAACGTCAAACCTTTATGATCAATCCATCGATTTTGTCGTATCAGTTTCAAAAGGAACCTATATTAGAAGTCTTGCCGTTGATCTAGCTGATAAAATTGATCATAAAGCCGCATTAAGTGCTTTAAGACGAATAAAAGTTGGACGTATCACTCTTAATATGGCACATCTGTTAGATGACATAGAGAAGTCTCATTTATATGTTTTAACTGACTATTTTAAAGACTTTCCAAAAATTGCACTTAATGACTATATGATTCGTCTAGTCAAAAATGGTGTTTATTTAGATGAAAGACAAATCGAGACTGAAGAACCATTTATCGTATGTAATGAATTAGGCGAGATGATTGCATATTATGAAGTCATTGAACCCAATAAATATAAACCAATCATTGTTTTTTGAGGTAGATTATGAAAATTATTCAAGGCAATTATAAGGATATGAAAAATGATGAACCCATCACAATTACGATGGGTAATTTTGATGGTCTTCACTTAGGCCATCAACAACTCATTGAAAAAGTCATCTCATTTAGAGATACAAAACATGCCGTTTTAACGTTTGATCCTCATCCGTCAACGATTTTAAGAAATCAGCAATTTAGAACACTCACACAAAAAGAAGATAAAATTCAATTATTTTCAAGTTATCCACTTGATTATGCTTTTATTGTCAATTTCACTCCTGATTTCTCTGAATTATCTGTCATGGGATTTATCGATTTTTTAAGGTCGATTAAAGTTGAAAGATTAGTCATTGGACGTGACGCTCGTTTTGGCTTTAGAGGTGAAGGAACAGTTCAAGATTTAAGAAAATATTTTTATGTTGAAGTCGTTGAAGATCTTATTTTTAACCACACGCGTGTATCGACAACCTACATTAAAGATTTCATTCAAAATGGTGATTTAACATCAGCACGAATGTTATTAAATCGTCAATATGGGCTTAAAGGGGTTGTTGTCCATGGAAATAGAATTGGTCATAAATTAGGTTTTCCAACCGCCAATATTGACTATGGTAATTATTTATTACCTAAAAATGGGGTTTACTATGTTAGAGTATTCCATAAAGATAAATGGTATCATGCAATGGCGAATATCGGCAATAATCCAACCCTTAACTTTACATCAGAGAAGAGATTAGAAATTTACATATTGGATTTCAATAAAACAATCTATGGAGATTTACTGCAAATTGTCTTTTTTTCCTACATAAGACCAGAAATGAAAATGAAAAATAAGCGACAACTCATTAAGCAGCTTAAAAAAGATGAACAAGAAGTTCGAAAACTCTCCAAATCATAAATCTTATGATATAATCTAACTAGAGGTGATCCTATGAAACTCATAATTGCGATCGTGTCCAATGATGATGCGAACAAGGTCCAAAAAGCACTCGTAAAAGATCATTTTTTCTCAACAAGACTTGCGACAACTGGTGGATTTTTGCGTGCTGGTAATGTCACATTTATGATTGGGGTTAACGATGAAAAAGTTCCCCAAGCTTTAGAAATCATTGAAGCACATAGTAAAAAACGGACAAAACTTGTACCCAATACCATTGTGAACGAGTTCGGTTCATTTTCTGCACTGCCTATTGAAGTTGAAGTGGGTGGAGCGACTGTGTTTGTTCTCAATGTAGACCAATTTGTTAAAATATAGTTGCATTTTTATAAATAAATGCTACAATATAAAAGGCGATAACAAGGATACGGGAACGCCAAACCCATTCTTTAGTTAATCGAGAAAGGATATGAAAACATGGCACTTTCAAAAGAGCGTAAGAATGAAATCATTAAAGACTTCCAATTAAAAGATGGTGACACTGGTTCACCAGAAGTTCAAATTGCAGTTTTAACCGCACAATTAACGAACTTAACACTCATCTTCAAGCACACATTCATGATTTCCATTCACGTCGCGGTCTTTACCAAATGATCGGACAAAGAAGACGTTTACTCGGATATCTTAGAAATAAA
>JBAYCS010000034.1:0-6974 GCA_041668625.1 Acholeplasmataceae bacterium
GAAATGATGCGTCAAATGGGCCGTACGCCTTCTGAAAAACAAGTACGTCAAATACTTGCATCAATGAATCAATATAAGACAACGAAGTAAAAAAACGGCATAATATTTTATGTCTTTTTTTCTATCATTGGAGGAGCCTATGAAAACCCAAGATTTTAAGGATACCGCCCATGTTGTTCATGAAATGGGAAGAAGTATTGAAAGTTATTTAATTAAATATCTTTTTAATCAAGTTAAAAGCCAAGAAGTCATTAAGGAATTAGCAAGGTTTCAAAATAAAGATGGTGGTTTTGGACATGGTCTAGAGCCTGATTGTTGGAACCCACATTCATCACCTATCCAAACCCAGTTTGCTATGGGGTATTTTAGGTTACTTGAGTTTGATCCTCATCATAAAGTTATCAAAAAAATGATGAAATACCTAGAAAAAACGTATGATAATAAAATTCGAAAGTGGCATTTATTGTTACCATCAAATAATGATTTTCCACATGCACCATGGTGGAGCTATAAAGAATCAAATGAAGATTTTAATCCTTCTGGGTCTATTGCTGGATTTATCATCAAATATGGTAAGAAAAACTCCAAAGTTTATCAGTATGCATGCGAAGTATTAGATGATGCCATGGATGATATTTCAAATGACAAATTGAGTAAAGAACCACACGAATTATCTAATTTGGTTGATTTATTTGATGATGCAAAAGAAGTTTTTAACTCTGATGAAAGATTTATCAAATCAAGACAAAAACTCATCGATTTAATTGGAGAAACCATTGAAAAAGATCATAAAAAATGGTTTACTGCTTATGTGACGAAACCATCAGTTCTCATCCACTCAAAAAATTCGATTGGCTATTCTAAATATCAAGATTTATTACATCTGGAATTTAAGGAATCTTTAAAATATCAAAACCAGTTAAAACTATGGCCAGTCACATGGTCTTGGACTGATTATTTAGATGTTTTTGAAGAAGTGAAAGAGATATGGGCATGTATTATTGCGTTAAAATATTTGTACTTAATGAAAGACGATATAAAAGAATGAGGAACCCTTATTTGGATTCCTCATTTTTCTTATGTCTTCTCTTTGGTAAAAATCTAAATTCTGTACCTTTTCGTAAGCGTTCATAATTGAGTTTATGCCTGTTTACAATCAGTAACCCAAGAAACATGATAACTACTAAATCCATGATTCGAGTAGGTAGGTTATAATTTGGATGTTCATAAAACACACGGATGATAAAGTAGATTAAGATAACACCAGCCGAGAAAGTGGATGCGACTGAGACATATCTTGTAATCAAAAAGACAATCGTAAAGACCACAATAATGGCAATAGCAACCCAAGGCTCAATCGCTAAGATCATCCCACAAGAAGTTGCAACTGCTTTTCCACCCTTAAACTTTAAATAAGCGGGGTATACGTGACCTAATACAGCTGCAAGCCCATAAAGAGATGAGAAATTTAAGTCATGAGGACCTACTAAAAATAAACTAGGATCATTAATGACTCGAACTAATATAATGATGACTGCACCTTTTAACATGTCAAAGATAAACGCGAATATCCCATATTTGAATCCTAACACTCTAACCGTATTTGTTGCACCTGTGTTTTTTGAACCATGTTCGCGAATATCTATATTTAAAAAGATCTTTCCAATTAAAAGACCGAATGGAATTGAACCAATAAGATAAGATAAAATTAGAAATAATATGACTAGCATTGTTGCCATAGTGCCACCTCGTTCTTTCCTATTATATCATCATTATTTTATGAGTAAAAGTAAAAAAGAAAACATAATCATTTATTGAGTTTGACCCTATTTTTTGGTATAATGAAAGCACTTAAATAAGTTGGTGATGACGTGAATACACAGAATAAAAATTATGATGAAAAATCGATTCAAATCCTAGAAGGACTAGAAGCAGTTCGCAAACGTCCAGGGATGTATATCGGTTCAACAGACCAAAAGGGATTACATCATCTCGTTTGGGAAATCATGGACAATGCAATCGATGAAACATTGGCTGGATATGGTAACGAGATTACGTTAACGATTAAAGCTGATAATAGTATTGAGATTTCAGATAACGGTCGAGGGATGCCATACAAAATGCATGCTTCAGGTCGACCCACAACTGAAATCATTTTTACTGTTTTACATGCTGGTGGTAAATTCTCTGACGAGAGTGGATATAAGGTTTCTGGGGGCTTACATGGTGTAGGATCTTCAGTGGTTAATGCACTTTCTCAGTTTTTAGAAGTCACGATTTATCGTGATCAAGGCATTTGGCGTCAAAGGTTTACAGATGGAGGAGCAAAAATTCATCCGATTGAACGAATTGGTGACACCAAAAAAACAGGAACAACTGTTTGGTTTAAACCAGACCCTAAAATCTTTTCAACGACGCTTTTTCAGTATGATCTCATTAAAGAGCGTTTAAGAGAAGCAGCCTTTTTAATTAAAGGGTTAAAAATCAATTTAATTGATCAAAGAAATCCCCAAAGAGAAACATTTAAATATGATGAAGGTATCAGAGCCTACATTGAATTTTTGAATAAAGAAAAGAATGCACTTCATGAGACTTGTCTCATCGAAGGCAATTATAAATCCGAAACCAAAAAGAAAAAAGTAATTGAACTAGAAGTTGCATTACAGTTTACGGATGCTTATCAGGAAAATATTTTATCATTCGTTAATAACGTTCGAACAAAAGATGGTGGAACTCATGAAATTGGGTTTAAATCTGCCTTAACTCGTTCGATTAATGATTATGCAAGAAAATATGGGTTATTAAAAGATAAAGATCCCAATCTTGATGGTTCTGATATCCGTGAAGGGTTAACAGCCATCATATCACTAAGAATTCCTGAAGATATTTTGGAATTTGAAGGACAAACCAAAGGGAAATTAGGAACACCAGAAGCAAGAAATGCAACCGATCAAATGGTTTATGAGAAGATGTCGACATATATGGAAGAAAACCGTGATATCGCATCTAAGATCATTAATCGTTCTTTAATGGCGCAACGGGCTAGAGATGCTGCACGTCGTGCACGTGAAGAAGCGAGAAACGGTAAAACTAAATCCAAAAAAGAAGTGACGTTATCTGGTAAATTAACACCTGCTCAAGGGAAAGATAAGTTTTCAAATGAACTCTTTTTAGTCGAGGGTGATTCTGCGGGTGGATCTGCGAAACAAGGTAGAAATAGAAGATTTCAAGCCATTCTTCCACTACGTGGTAAAGTCATTAACACCGAGAGAGCATCGCTAGATGCTATTCTAAAAAATGAAGAAATCGCGACCATGATTCATACCATTGGTGCTGATTTTGGTGTAGATTTTGATATCAAAAAATGCAACTACGGAAAAATCATTATTATGACAGATGCTGACACCGATGGTGCGCATATCCAAGTATTATTAATTACATTCTTTTTTAGATATATGCGTCCACTCATTGAAGATGGAAGACTTTATATAGCACAGCCTCCTTTATATAAATTAGCTAAGAAAAAAGGTAAAAAGGAAGAAGTCATTTATGCATGGTCTGATGAAGAACTAAAAGCTTTAATTGATGATACACCTTATACATTGCAACGCTATAAAGGTCTTGGTGAAATGAATGCCAACCAATTATGGGATACCACAATGGATCCTGATAAACGTGTTTTAATTCAAGTCAAACTTGATGATTTTTCAGCATCCGATAAACGGATTTCCGTATTAATGGGTGATGATGTTCAACCAAGAAGAGAATGGATTGAAGACAATGTCGATTTTGAAATATCTGACGATTTTGATCTTCAGAAAGGAGCAGAATGATAATGATAGAAAAAATTAATGCCTATATTGATAAAATCATTGAAAACTCCTTAGAGGATATTGTTTCAGATCGTTTTGCTAAATATTCTAAATATATCATTCAAGATCGTGCACTCCCAGATGCAAGAGATGGGCTAAAACCTGTGCAACGCCGTATTTTATATGCGATGCAACAAATGGGAATGAACTATAATAAACCCTATAAAAAGTCAGCTAGAATCGCTGGTGAAGTTATGGGTAAATATCATCCTCATGGTGATTCATCGATTTATGAAGCAATGGTTCGCTTGAGCCAAGATTTTAAAATGTTAGTGCCTTTAATTGATATGCACGGGAATAATGGTTCGATTGATGGAGATTCCGCAGCAGCGATGCGTTATACTGAAGCGAGACTATCAAGAGCCGCTGAAGCTCTTTTAGGTGATATTGATAAAAGAACTGTACCTTTTGTTCCTAATTTTGATGATGAAGAATTAGAACCAACCGTACTACCTGCAAAATTTCCAAATCTATTAGTCAATGGAGCCACTGGTATTTCTGCTGGTTATGCTACAAAAATACCACCTCACAATTTAAAAGAAGTGATTGATGCCACCATTGCATACCTAGAAAATGATAAGTTAACAATTGATGATATTGAATTACTCATTTTAGGACCTGATTTCCCAACAGGAGGCATTGTCCAAGGTAAAGCAGGTATCAGACAAGCTTTAGAAACGGGTTCTGGCAAAATTGTTGTTCGTGCTAAAGCTGATATTGAAGAGGTTTCTAAGAGTCAAGATCGAATTATCATTACTGAAATTCCTTATGAAGTGAATAAATCGGATTTAGTGAAACAAATGGATTTATATCGCATTGATAAAAAAATTGAGGATATTTTAGAAGTCAGAGATGAAAGCGACCAAGAAGGATTAAGAATTGCAGTCGATTTAAAAAAAGGTGCCGATTCGCAACTTATTTTAAATCTTTTATATAAACAAACTGACCTTCAAGTGACCTATAACTATAATATGGTCGCCATTTTAAACCATAGACCGGTATTAGTCGGTGTTTTACCCATCTTAAAAGCTTATGTAGATCATCAAAAAGATGTAATCACTAACCGTTCAAACTATGAGCTAGAAAAAGCTGAAAAACGTCAACACATTGTTTTAGGTTTAATCAAGATGGTTTCAGTGATTGAAGAAGTGGTTAAAATCATTCGTGGATCTAATAATAAAGCGGATGCAAAAGAAAACATTATGAAACGCTTTGATTTTTCTGAAATTCAAGCTGAAGCCATTGTAACACTTCAACTTTACCGGTTATCCAATACAGATATCGTAGCACTTGAAAATGAATCTTTATCATTAACTGAAAAGATTAAGCAGCTTGCACTGATCTTATCAAGTGAAAAAGAATTAAAAAGAATTATCAAAAAAGAATTAAATGAAGTTACTCAGACTTTAGGTGTGGCTAGAAAAACTGAAGTTGAATCAGAAATTGAAAACATCAAAATTGATCATAAAGAACTCATTAGTGATGAAAATGTAATGGTAGGTATTACAAGAGAAGGCTATGTAAAACGCTCATCTGTGAGAAGTTATCAAGCATCACTTACTGTTGGTATGAAACAAGATGATGCTCTAATTTATGAAAAAGAAGTTAATACGTTAGACACTTTAATCATGTTCACAAATTTAGGAAATTATATCTATTTACCAGTCTATAAAATCGATGAACAAAAATGGAAAGATTTAGGGAATTATATCAATAATATTGTCCCCATTGAAAAAGACGAAACGATTATAAAAGTATTAGCAGTTTCTAATTTTGATGTTGATGATGAGTTTTTACTAGTAACGAAACACGGCATGATTAAACAATCTAAACTAAGTGATTTTAACGTTTCAAGATATCATAAACCGATACGCGCGATGAAGATTCAAAAACATGATGAACTCGTCTATGTGGATCAAGGTGAACGTGAAAATATCATCGTGATCTCTAAAAAAGGATATGCCTTACGTTTTAATACCGAAGAATTACCAGTTTATGGCCTTCAAGCAGGTGGAGTTAAGGGGATGGCATTATCGGAGCATGATCAAGTGGTATGCGCGTTTTATGCAAATCCTACAGATGATTTTGTGATGCTAACAACGAGAGGTCATGTTATTAAAGATGTAGTCGAAGAACTACCTGTCTATAATCGTGCAAGACGTGGTATTTTAGTGATTGAAAAACAAAAACAAAACCCTCATGATGCAGTTTCTGCACAACGTCTATCCAAAGCACAACAAAAAGAAAATGTAATGGCAAGAATTGTTGCAGAAAAAGGATGTATTGATGTGTCTGTTAATGACTTGAAATACACAGGCAATAAGTTTGGGAAAAAGATGTTTGATGAAGAAGATTTAGGTAAAGGATATGATATTATGATCAGTCCTGCTTTAAATGAAATAGAATATGAAAAAACAAAAAAAGTAACACCAAAACAGGTGAAAAAAGTTGATCAAAGTGCAACCTTTCTAAAAGAAGAGGAAGTTGTCACCCATGATCAGAAAAAAATTAAATTAAGCCGTCTTGATTTATTCGATGAAGATGAGTAGGGAGTTATATGAAAATAACAGTCAATGATAAAGTTTTACAATATGATGGACCAGTTTCCATTGAAAAAATAGCACAAGATTTAAATTTAAAACCAGTATTGGCAGCTAACGTGAATGGAAGACTAAGAGAACTTGCTTATATTTTGACGAAAGATCAAGAGATAACTTTTTTAGGGTATGAAAATTCAGATGCTGTCAAAATTTATGAATCGACCATTCGATATGTCGTCGCCATGGTGATAAACCGTCTTTATCCGAATGCTTCTGTGAAATTCAATTATAGTATTTCTCGTTCGATATTAGCTGTAGTCGATGGCTATGATGGATATACTGACGATCATTTTGTCGAAACGATTATGACAGAAGTTAAAGAAATCATTAATCAAGACTTACCCATCAAACGACAACGTGTTTCGATTGGTGAGGCGAAGCAACATTACCAAGAACATGGAATGTATGATAAAGTTGAAATCTTGAAATATAGAGAAGAAGATTACGTGAATCTTTATGCGTGTGATGGCTATGCAAACTATATGTTTGGCTATATGCTTCC
>JBAYCS010000035.1:0-6972 GCA_041668625.1 Acholeplasmataceae bacterium
AATACTAAATCGTAATTATAAAATACGACAAGTAAAGATGCAAAAAATCCAACGATGAGTTGGATAAGTGTTATTTTTGATGATAAAACCACCCAAAAAATGAATAAGAGCATAAATAGGACTACTGCGCCTTGTCGTCTTTTCATGTGTTCTCCTCACTGTGTGTGACTTTTTAATGATAATAATTAAAAATATAAATTTAATATAACTGATTATACCATAATATCTTATGATATAAAACAGAAAACTTAGGACCTAATATTTGAACAATACATATCATAAATGGCCATTAACGGCCATTACTTATGATTCTATAGATATAATTGCTTGATAGGGTTTTATCATTTTATTACCCATGTCAAGCGGTTGATTGGACCATAAAATAGATCCCTTAATTTCAATGGGTAGTTTGATAAATCTGTTTGTTAGATTAATCACTATATGAAATTTTTCTTGATCTAAAGTTCTTTCATATACAAAAAGTCCATGACGATGATAGATAGGTTCAAATGTGCCATAGATAAGTGTTTCATGGGACTTTCTAATCTCGATAAGCTTTTTAACTTGATTCCATATCGAACTTTTATCTTCGATTTGTGTCTCTACATTAATCGTACCCATTTTATCATTCATTTGAATCCAGGGTTTAGATATGCTAAACCCACCTTCTTTTGTCCATGGGATTGGCATACGGGCGTGATCACGACTAGTTTTATGAATCAAACGTGTTCTTAGCGCTTTTGGAAAATGAAGTCTCTTCATTAAAGCTTCAATCCTGTGAGTCTCAGGATCTTTATAGTCTTCCATCGATTTAAAGTCACCATTTTTCATACCAATTTCTTGTCCCTGGTAAATAAAAGGTGTTCCTTTTAATGTAAGTAACATAGCCATTAATGCAGTCGCACTCTCATAGTGGAAATTTTTATCATCTCCAAACCTTGAAACTGAGCGAGGTTGATCATGATTTTCAAGGTAATTTGCATTCCAATATGCTCCAGTTTGCCATTTGATCAGCGTATCAATCAGTTTTTCAGGTTTGAACTTGGTCTTAAACCATTTATTATTGATTTGATCTGTCTCCATGTGTTCAAAACTGAACACCATATCGAGTTCTCCCCTTGATGGATGGATTAAATCATTAGCTTGTTCAACAGTTACTAATACAGTTTCACCCACAGTAAACGCATCATAATGATTGATCACATCACGTCGAAGTGTTTTTAAAATGTCATGACATCCATCTTGTGAATGATAATGTTCTTTTCCGGTTAATGCAATTCGTTTCTTGCCATTTTCTAAACTTGTTTTGTAAATAACGTTGATGACATCACACCGAAAACCTGCAATTCCTTTTTTTAACCAAAAATGCATAATTTCTTTAACTTCTTCTAAAACTTTGGGATTGTGCCAGTTTAGATCAGGTTGTTCCTTTAGAAAAAGGTGTAGGTAATATGCGTCCTCATATTTTTCCCAAGTTGTTCCACTAAAAAAACCAGACCAATTATTAGGTTTATCCTTCCATATATAATAATCACGGTAGACTGGATCCTTTTGTTTACTTTTAATAAACCATTGATGTTGATCGGATGTATGATTGATGACAAGATCCATAATAATCCTTATGCCTCTCTTCTCACATTCTAAAAGAAGCTCGTCCATATCTTTCATCGTTCCATATTCAGGATTTATGTTCAAATAATCACTAACATCATACCCAAAATCTAAGTTTGGAGATTCGTAAACAGGTGATAACCAAATTAGATCAACACCTAATTCTTGTAAGTAATCCAATTTCGAAATAATCCCTTGGATATCACCAATGCCATCCCCGTTTGAATCACAGAAACTTCGTGGATAAATTTGATAGACGATACTTTCTTTCCAAAATGCTTTTGTCATTTGTATCTCCTTATGAAGAAGGAATCAGTTTAAACTGAATCGTTCCAGAATCAATCGTGTTAAAAAACATTTCAACTAAAATAAAGTAAACGATACTTTGTGACATATCGATTGTTAATTTGAAGTTCCCACCCTCGCCAAAATCATCTTCTTGATTTATTTGAAATAAATCTTCCCAAGTAATAGAATTATCATCTATTTCAACTAATTGGAAAACCTTCACATACGTATCAAAACTACCAAAAGATTTCATTGTATATGATCCACTATTTGTTGGTTGATAACGAAATACAACAAATTGCTCAATATCTAAAAAGACTTCATACATCGTACCAAGTGTAACATAAATCGCTTCATCGGGAGATGCACCTGTTTTAGCAACTTCTTTCCAAATAGCATATAATAATAAATCTTGACCTGGCATTGTTCTAAACTCATAGATTTGAGTTGAGTTTTGATTCAAACTCCAACCAACAAACTCATAACCGTTTTTTAGAGGTTGACTTGGCGGATAAATTGATGCTCCAAAAAGTGCAGTGATGCTTGTTACCTCTGTTCCACCTTGAGTATCATAAGTAATGTTGTAACTATTAATACGCCATTTGGCATAAAGTGTGAATGATTTTGTGACAGGAGTTGATTCAATATATAGGGCACTGTCAGGATCTTCAGATACAGCCCATCCTAAAAACTGATGGCCTTCACGCGATATGGTTGGTAAGTTTATCAATTCTCCGTTTAGGACCGTGATTGAGTCAATCGATTGATCAAATCCAGTATTAAATTTCACTTCATGTGGTCTTGAAGCGCAGCCACTTAATATAAAGATTATTAATAATAGTAAAAATGTTTTTTCCACACGAATTCTCCTTAACTCAAAAAGAAAAACAAGCGATGTGTCTTCCACATGTGACAATTGCCTTAATTTGACTTAAGTATAATTGAAATACTCATGAAATACAATTATGTGTCATGCGAATCGATTAAAAAATGAGATTTTAAAAAAGGATATCATAAATTTAAAATTTATATTATACTATTGATGTCAAAGATAATAGGAGGAATGAAGAATGCGTATCGAATTTGATGAAAAGCTCGATTTTAGTGATGTACTTATCAGACCCAAAAGATCTAAACTTTCTAGTCGTAAAGAAGTTGATTTAAACCGAACTTATCATTTTAAACATAGTGGCCAAGAATGGAAAGGTATTCCAATTATGGCATCAAATATGGATGGGGTTGGGACCATTAATATGGCATTGGAACTTCAAAAATCTAATTTATTTACATGTTTAGTGAAAAACTATCAATCCGAACATCTCGCACCTTACATTAAAAAACTAAACCCAGATTTATATGCCGTTAGTACTGGCACCTCAAAAGTTGATTTTATTAAACTTCAAGAAACATTAAAAAATCATCCCTCAATCAAATTTATATGCATTGATGTTGCCAATGGTTATTCTGAAGCCTTTGGAACATTTGTTTCTATGGTTAGAAAGCAGTATCCTAAGCATACCATTATTGCGGGTAACGTAGTTACAGCTGATATGACCCAAGAACTTATTTTACGTGGTGCAGATATTGTTAAAGTTGGGATCGGGCCAGGAAGTGTATGTACAACACGCATACAAACAGGTGTAGGATATCCTCAGCTGAGTGCCATTATCGAGTGTGCTGACGCTGCTCATGGCCTTGGTGCTCATATTATTAGTGATGGTGGTTGTACATGCCCAGGTGATGTTGCTAAGGCTTTTGGTGCGGGTGCTGACTTTGTGATGCTTGGTGGTATGTTCGCTGGTCATGATGAAGGTGGTGGATCAGTGATTACTGAGTATCATAATACGCTTCAAAGAAACCAAGAGACTCAACTACCAATCTATGAAGAATTAAAATTTGTTGAATTCTATGGAATGAGTTCTTCTACTGCCATGATCAAACACCATGGTGAAGTAGCAGAATATCGTAGCAGTGAAGGACGTACAGTTAAAATTCCTTATCGAGGTAAAGTCGATGTCACCATCAAAGATATTTTAGGTGGTATCAGATCCACATGCACATATGTTGGTGCTCCAACATTAAAACAACTTGCAAAATGTACCACATTCATTCGCGTACATAGACAATATAACGATATATTTGTAAACCAAAAACATTAAAACACGAGATTTCTCTCGTGTTTTTTATGTCGTGATCTCAAGATAATCAAATCTATTTTCTAAATATCTAAATATCTTCACAATTAAGTAACTTATCAATAAATAAAACATTGAAGCAATGATAAAAGGTGATATTGTAAAATCTCTTGATACTATCTCTTTAACATTGCGCATTAAGTCAGATATAGCAATCACAGTCACTAATGATGTATCTTTAATGAGTGTGATAATTTCATTTGTGATCACAGGAAATTGTGTTCTAATCGCTTGGGGTAGTATAATATACCGATACGTTTTATAAGATGATGCCCCCATCATTTGTGCACTTTCAAATTGATCTTTAGGTAAACTTTCAACACCAGCTCTAATAATCTCTACAAAATATGCACTATAATTGATGATAAAGCCAATATAGGCAACCATCATTCGATCTATACTTATACCAATAAATGGCAATCCATACATGATAAGAAAAAGTTGTAACATTAAAGGTGTTCCTCTAAAAAACCATGTATAACTTCTAATTAATCCACGTAAAAACTTGTTTCTCCTTAATGCTATTGGTTTATTTGCTGATTTTATCAAAGAATCCAAAGTGAAAATCATTGGTGTTGAAGCTGCAGGTAAAGGACTAGACACTCAAGACCATGCAGCAACACTCACGCTAGGTAAAATCGGTGTTATTCACGGTATGAACACAAAAGTACTGATGGACAATTTTGGAAACATTTCACCTGTTTATTCAATATCTGCTGGACTTGACTATCCAGGAGTTGGTCCAGAGCACAGCTATCTACAATCGATTAACCGAGTTACATATACTTCAGTGACAGACCAGGAAGCTGTAAATGCGTTTTTAGAACTTTCAAAAGTTGAGGGCATTATTCCAGCCATAGAATCGAGTCATGCGATAGCTAAGGCAATAAAGCTAGCACCAACACTTGATAAAGATCAAATCATTATTGTCAATTTGTCGGGTCGAGAAGATAAAGATGTCGAATCGATTGAGGCCTATATCAACTCAAATAATAAATAAGTATAAAAAAACACGGGATTAGTTCCCGTGTTTTATTAAGCTTGCATCTTCTCAATCAATGGACTGCTAATTCGCATCATCCATATGTAACAAAGGAATGCTAATAAGCTATTAAGTATTAATAAAATAAAGAGCATAATATTTAAATCTAAAATATCTCTAGCAAAATAATAAATCACGCCATTTAAAGCTAGCATCGCGAAACCTCCAAATATGCCAAGCATTGCTGATGCACTTTGCTTCACAATCTCAACATCGTTTTTGAAATCAAACTTTGGAATATAAAGATTAAACACAGCATCTAAAAACGACATGAGGAATGCAAAAGCGGTTACTAGTCCCATCATCATAATTTGTGATAGTGCTGGGATTTTTAATGAAAAACCAAGCATTAAAATACTGATGAGAGCGATTGGCAAAATCAGTAAAAGATTAAAGAAAACTTTTGATAACATGATGGTCTCTGATTTAATAGGTAAGCTCTTAATGATCCAAAAGTTCTTACCTTCTAAAGAAAGTGTAATTGAAGGAGTGTATGTCATCGCAACACTAAATCCAACTATCAAAAGAACCATTACTTCAATATCAAGACCAACGCCAACCATCTGTGCTAGAAAATCACCTATTTTATCTTGATAAAACAAACTTGCTAGAGACAATATGGTAAGTAAAACCGGTCCAAGACCAGCATTCACTGCATAAATTGTAATACCAAAGAATTTCTTAAATTCCTTGTTAATTAATGTTTTATAAATCGATTGTGTTTCATAAGTTAGTACTTTTTTAGATCGATAAGCTTTCATCTTCGTTTGGTTTTGATTTGTTTTATGAACTAAAGGTCCAATCAAGTAAAAATAGAGCCCGAAAATAACTAGGTGCGATCCTAAAAGATATAAGAAATCTAAAACCTGGTGATCATGTACGGCATTCATATACCATTTGATGGGTATATAATACTTCGAAATACCTGATAATAAATCAATTTGGCCAGTAAGTGGGTTTTGCTCAACATCGCTCATCGAAAAACTCATGACAAATATACCAATGAAAAAAGCAAATAGTAAGATAATACTAACAATTTTACTCGCTCTAAATTTCTTTGAAATACTTGCAATCAATAGTGATACAAATGACATTAATACCATGGGGACTAATGGAATTAAAAGTAAGCCAAGTAAGTAAAAAATAAATCCTAAAATTGAAAATCCGTACCAATAAAAATATCCAAATGCCATTGGTAGGGAAATGATGACAGAAAATGAAGTCGTCATGACATATAGGACAGCAAGTTTTGCAAATAAAATTGTTTTAGACGGAATTGGAAGTGGTGCTAAAATTTCATAGTCTTTTGTATGAAAAATCATACCATCAGCTCTAAATAAAACAAACATAATTGCCATACCAATCGCATATACCGTGATAAAACTTAAAATGATATGCGTTTGATTAATTTGGCTTAAGTATTTCCCTAAATCAAAAAACATGTAGCCAAATGAACCACCAAATGCGACAAGGGCATAAATTATAGCCGCTATAATCAGAATCGCCTTCCATTTTTCTTTTTTATAGTTAAAACCTAAAAACCGACTAAACGAAAAATTTTCTTTAAAAAACAAATGAATGAGTTCTTTTGTCATTATGCTTCACTCGCAATCTCCATGAATATATCTTCTAGTGATTGATTTAAGATGATGTCTTGTGTATTTCCATGGGCAACAATTTTACCTTGTTTAATGATCGCGACCTTATTGCATAATTTTTCAACGACTTCTAAGACATGTGTTGAGAAAAAGATGGAAACACCTTGTGCACACATGTTTTTAAAAATCTCTTTAAGTTGAAAACTTGCTTTTGGATCAAGTCCAACAAATGGTTCAT
>JBAYCS010000036.1:0-6754 GCA_041668625.1 Acholeplasmataceae bacterium
AAATCCTCTTTAAAATGTCGTGTGATGATATCTTTAAATTCATATCTATCTTCTAGGCCATCCATCAATATTTTTGATAAAATTCCCACTCGAGATAAGTGTCTTTGTATCCCTCTATCTCTAGCTTCTATGACTCTAGTTAACGCATATACAATTAAATTTTGCTCAAATAAAGTAATGGTTCTAAGCGCTGTATAAATTCTTCTTTTTAATTCAAAATATGTAACGGGTTGAGCCATAAAATCATCAGATCCACATTCATTTGATAATTCAATGCTTCTTTCATCATTTTCTTGAATCATAATAATATATGTATGATGATCAAATTCATTTCGTCTTACTTTTTTAACAAATTCTTGGCCAGATGAAAGATCAAAATGTTGATCGATAATAATTAATTGCGGTTCTTGTTTAACCCAAAAATCATAAGCACTTGGATGATCTTTAGCAGAATAAATATCAAAGCCAAGAGATGTCAAGTAGTCATTGACGATGAGTCTTTCATCTTCATCATTTAACATGATTAACGATTTCATTTGCATCCCTCCTCATGATTTAATTATAGCCTATATCTACATAATCTGTGTGAAAATAAAAAAGGGGTCATCCCCTTATTCTGCAAAACGATGCGCAATAGAACTAGCTGCAGCTGCTGCTATAGCCCCGATAATGTCATCTAAAAATGTATGACACTTTCCTTCTTCTTTACCTTTTTTATCGATCTCACCAATGATGCCGGGTTTTAGTTTATCAATGTATCCGAAATTGGTAAATCCAATCGATCCATAAACGTTGACGATGGCTAAAGCTAATACTTCATCGACACCATAAAGACCATAATCATTTAATAACATGCTAGAAAGTGGTTCCGATAATAACCCCTTTTCAGCCAAACAATCAAGTTCAATACCTGTTAAGGCTGCATTTTGAACTTCTCTTTTCATGATGACTTTTTTTACATGTTCTAAAGCATCTTCATATTCTAAATTAGGTAGATATTGACGTTGCAAACCCAATGTAAGTTCTGCAATATCTTTAAGTTCTACCCCTCTTTCTTGCAAACGTTTAACGACTATATCATATTTTTTAATGTCATTTAAGCGATTTTCTTCTGATTTGTGTTGACTCATTTTTTATACACTTCCTTTAATTAATTCCCGAATGGGTAATATTTATTATAGCACATCAGACAACGATTGATAAGATATTGCTTAATTTTATAAATAAAACTATAATGAAAATAGAAAGGTATGGTGAAATATATGGACAAACCAGTGATTGCTCAAAAAAAGCCTTATGCAGTTGAACTAAAAGCAGGAGAAAAATATTTATTTTGCGCATGTGGAAAAAGTGATAAACAACCGTTTTGTGATCTTCAATCCCATAAAGGTTCTGGAATTACCCCAAAACATTTTAGTGTAGATAAAGATGGTACCTATTACCTATGTGGCTGCAAGCATTCAAAAAATCAACCATTCTGTGATGGCACACACAAAGATTTATAAAAAAATGAAGGATTAGCCACAAAAGGCTAGTCCTTATTTTATAAATCGTCCAGATGTATAATCCCTAACCGGATTATTTTTTTCTTTATTTTGATAAAATTGAATAATCTTTTTGGATAATTCAGCATTTTCAATCGTTAAATCGATTCGAAAACCACTGATTTTACTCATTTTAAGTTCATCCATATATTGAAATAAGTGAATCGGCTTTGAATGCAATATTCTCAAATGGCAACTTCCATCATGTACAAGTGGATATTTTTGATTTAGTCTGTCTTCTAATGCATATTGATTTTTTTCACATAGATGACAATGCGGATTTGTTTTATATGTTTTTGCAATCGGACAATACTTTGTCATCATTAAATCTGGTCTACCATAAAGAATTAAATCCACTGGAGGAGTTGTTTGAAACTTTTTTTCAAACAATTCCATAAATTTAAAAATTCGATCTTTAGAAACTTCATATGCAAAAGTGATTCGTTTCAAGCCTAGTTTAAAAAGTGTGTAGGCACTATAAATGTTTGTCACATTTAAAAATTGATCACCATATAAATCATATTGATTTGAATTTAGTAAAATAGACCCAATATCATGAATATATGAAACACCTTCTATTGTCTTCTTTTGATCGGTTTGAATGCGTCTAAGACTCATCACGTCAGATTCTCTGATATCCGTAACTTTTAAAGTGTCTTCAATCAAAATTTCCTCAATCCCACAAGAGATTGCACTTTGATATTGATCCATGGTTTTAACCTTCACTTTTAATGTTTGAGGTTCATCATCAAAACTGAGAGGATCAAACATAACATTTACTACTTTTCTTTCTTGATCCTGTAATGTTCTGTAGTACACCAACTGATCAATTGCATCTCTTCTCATTTGATTAATCATTTTTACTGGAATAAAGCCATTTTCATCATTCTCAATTTCAAGTGATGAATACTCAAAAGGCGTATTCCCAAGTTTGGAAAATCTCAACTCTATTTCTTCTCTTGATGTAGGATTTTGTTCTGCTTGTTCGATAAGTTCAGCTGATGTTACAGATACTTGATGAAAACCATCTGAAAGATCTAATTTTAAATGTTGACCTACTTTAGCTGTTACCTTCCCATTTAGCTTTACACACTTATAATTTTCAGATAAATAGACTAAATCTTCGTTTTCAATCGTAACATCTGTGGTTTTAACAACAATTGATCCGATCTGAATGGCATTTTTGACATCTAATTCAATGACTTCGTTTTCTAATGCTTCTTTTACAAGTTCATCTTTTTTATGAATTCGAGAAACGATATCACCATACGGTTCAGGTGATAAAATACGATATCCATCGCCAATACGAATGGGTTCTTCAAGTAATATTTTTACTCTGTTCTTTTGATACCCAATGACTTTTCCTAAAGGTACACCTAAATGGCTTTGAAATTCACTATTATTGATTAATCTTGGCACTTCATTTAAGACGAATCCTTTTGTAAACTCACGATTAAAAACTCTTTTTAATCGATCTATATCATTAGTTGAGTCATATTTTTGATGACTTAAATGTTGATCAATAGCATGTCGATAAGCTTTAACGGTTTCAATGACATATTCTTTTTTACGCATTCTTCCTTCAATCTTAAATGAATCAATCCCAATTTCAATAAGTTCACCAATATAATCGATGGTCATTAAATCTTTAGTTGATAAAAGGTAAGATGAATCTTGTATTTTTTGATTATCTTTGTATAGTTGATAAGGTAATCTACAGGGTTGTGCACACTCACCTCTGTTACCAGAACGTCCGCCAATCATACTGCTCATTAAACAGTTTCCTGAATAGGATACACAAAGCGCTCCATGAATGAACACTTCTAATTCAATATCGACTTCTTTTTTAATTGCTTTAATGGTTTGGATGGATGTTTCTCTAGCCAATACAATCCGTTTAACTCCTAAAGCTTTAAGCATTTTCACTTGATATAGATTATGAGTATTAAATTGAGTCGATACGTGGATCTCAGTATCTGGATAACGTTTTACAAATAAATCAATCATCCCTAAATCTTGGACAATCAACGCATCAACATGATGCTTCACTAAAAAATCAGCGTATGAAATTAAGTCTTCGACTTCATCATCAAACACCAATGTATTAATCGCAACGAAAACACGAACACCACGAACATGTGCATAATCAATGGTTTCGATGAGTTCTTCATCACTAAAATTGTTAGCATAAGCTCTTGCACCAAATCGTTTACCTGCAAGATAAATAGCATCTGCACCTGCATTAATAGCTCCAATCAGAGCGTCTTTATGACCAGCTGGTGCTAGTAATTCAACTTTCTTCAAATCACACCTCATCAAAAGGATACACTAAATTAGTTAACCTTTGACTTTCTTTCCATAGCAAATCTTGTTTATGTTCACTATAAGTAACTTTTGCTGATTTAATCTTTAAACCGTCTTTCATATACCCACCTGCATCCTTTATATAGGATTCATTTAATGCAATTTCAACCATATGTTTTGCTGGAATTTTAGCATCAACTCCACCTTTTTTACGCATTCTCCACACAAAAAGCGCTATTCCTTTTGTATGTTTATCGCCAATTTCGGTTTTCACAAGTCCT
Source organism: Acholeplasmataceae bacterium (assembly GCA_041668625.1). Lineage (GTDB taxonomy): Bacteria > Bacillota_I > Bacilli_A > Acholeplasmatales > Acholeplasmataceae > UBA6181. The sequence goes on from JBAYCS010000036.1 coordinate 4,130, forward strand.
GGATCAATCGCATAAATTTTGATTGCTTTTTCCATTCGATGAAACCGATAAGTAAAAAGTACATTATATAGCTTAGAACGTTGATATCCTCTTAAGACATTATAAAAACGTTTTGATTGAAGATTGGTTTTATCAAAACAAGCGCGATAATGTGATAGAGAACTTACCACAAGAATACGTGGATCACTTGATTTTTTTAAATATGGATATAAAAGGTTAGTTAAGATATAAACTGATAAATGATTCGTTGCAAATGTTAACTCATTATGGTCTTTATTTTCTTTGTATCCAGAGTTCACGATACCTGCAACATTTATTAATATATCCAATGCCTTTTGACTCGAATTAAGTACATCAATGATTTTATTGGAAACATCAATACATCCTTGATTATCTGATAAATCACCTTGGATTAAGGTGAGTTGCTTAGACTTTACTTGATTATAGAATTGATGGCTCAAATGTTTTAATTTATCCGTACTTCTACCTACAGCAATGACATCGATATCTTGATCCAACAGTTGAACCATTACTTCATATCCAATACCAGAAGTTGCTCCTGTAACGACACTTATGCGCTTCATAACATCACCTTCCTACTATTCATCATACCATGATTTGATACCTTGTGATATAATAATATTAGTCAGTTAGGAGGATTTTTATGCAGCCAATTCAAGTGTATTCAGAAGTAGGAAAATTAAAGAAAGTTCTCGTTCACAGGCCTGGTCAAGAACTTGAAAATTTAACGCCAAAATGGCTGAAAGAATTACTCTTTGATGATATTCCATGGCTTGAAAAAGCTCAAGAGGAACATGATCATTTCTGTGATATCTTAAAATCTCATAACATTGAAGTTGTGATGTTAGAAGATTTAGTAGCAGAAAGCATCATCAATAAAGATGTTAAAAAGAAATTTCTTGAACAATTTATTCATGAATCGAATGTTTCACATCCTGTCACGAAAAAGAAAGTTTATGACTATTTAATGGCTTTAGAACCAAAAGAAATGATTTTAAAAACGATGGCAGGAATTACAAAAGATGATTTGCCTAGCTATAAAAAAAGAAGTTTAAGAGATCATATTAGAGATTATCCATTTATCACAGATCCAATGCCTAATTTATATTTTACTAGAGATCCATTTTCACATATTTTTAATGGTGTCACATTAAATCGTATGTATAAGCGGACTAGACGTAGAGAAACGATTTATGGTGAATATATTTATACTTATCATCCGACTTATAAAAATCAAGAACGCTTTTATGAACGAAACGATTCACATTCCATTGAAGGTGGAGATATTCTCGTTTTAAATGAAAGAGTTATCGCAATTGGGATTAGTGAAAGAACAGACCCAGATGCTATTGAAAATATTGCGAAGACTTTATTCAAAAATACTGACCTGGAAGTTATCCTTGCGATTGACTTGCCAAAAACACGTAGTTTTATGCATTTAGATACAGTGTTAACTCAAGTTGATAAAGATAAGTTCTTAATTCATGGCGATTTCTTAGGTAAAATGAATTGTTATGAAATCTATCCCGGTTCTAAAAAAGGAACGCTTAGAATGTATGAAAAACAATATTCGATTAAGCGCCTCTTCTCTTACCACTTAAGACGAAAGATCACATTAATCCCATGTGGTGGAGATTCTGAAATTGCATCTGATCGCGAACAATGGAATGATGGAGCAAATGCACTAGCAATTGCACCTGGTGTTGTTATTGTTTATGAAAGAAATATTATTACAAACCAATTACTTAAAGAACAAGGTATTCAAACGATTGCGATTCCTTCATCTGAGATATCAAGAGGTAGAGGTGGCCCACGTTGTATGACGATGCCTTTAATAAGAGAGAAAATTGACATTTAAAAAGAGATCATTTGATCTCTTTTTTTCTCAATACTGCATATCGATAATCATTGGTATCAATAAACTCCATATCTAAGATACTTGCAATCACTTTTAATGTTTTAGAAGTATAAAACGACACATGTGTTACATCGCGAATATAAAACCAATCTTTAAATGATGAAAAATCATTAAAATGGAAAAGTGTCATTATTGATAAATACCCACCTGGTTTTAATAAATCTTTAAAATGCTTAAAAATAGGTAACGGATCTTGTAAATGCTCAACGACTTCAATGGTAGATATTAAATCATATGTTTTAAGTTGATAATCAAGACTAGGTGCATAAAAATAGTCATAAATGGTAACTTCATAGCCTTCTTTTTGAAGTAAAACTTGAAATACAGGATTAGGTCCACTACCAAAATCTAGAATTGCTCCTTTGAGTAAATAAGGTCTAATAGCGGCTTCAAAAAAATTAAAAAGATAATTCACATAGCCTATATTTTCTTCATCATTTTGATGCTCATCATATTTTTCTTTTTCTTCTTCAAGTGATACATATAAACTTTTATCTTTCGTTATTAACTCACAAGATTCACATTTATGGAAAAGAGCATTTGTTCTTGGATGAATCCAAGTGATTGTTTCTCTACCACATATTTTGCAAGGATATTTTTCGTTCATGCAAACATCGCCATTACTGCATAATAAATCACAGGAACTAAAAGTGCTGGTAACATATTAGCTACTTTTACCTTTTTAA
>JBAYCS010000037.1:0-6679 GCA_041668625.1 Acholeplasmataceae bacterium
TCACAATCCATGATGGCACAGCCATAGCCATTTTTTTCTTGATGAATAAATGATGTCACATGGCTTTGTGTTTCTGCGATTTTACTCATGATGTCAAACTGAGGATTGCTTGCTTCATACAAAATCACGAGTCTTGATTTTGTATGCTTTGGCCCTGCATTGATTTCCGGGAAATTAACCGAATTCTTAATATTGCCATGTTCAATAAAATCTTTAATTTGATTTGCTGCCATTTCTGCACAATTATCTTCAGCCTCTTCTGTAGAAGCACCTAAATGAGGGATGACGATGAAACGATCTTGTTTCGCGTTATTCGCATTAGGAAAATCCGTGACATAAGTTCTTACTTTCCCATTTTCAATCGCTTCTAACACATCTTTTTCATTGACTAAACCATCACGTGCAAAGTTTAGGATAATCGCCCCATCTTTCATCATGCTGATGGTTTCTTTATTGATCATATGTTTTGATTCTGGTGAAAATGGAAGATTTAAACTAATAAAATCACATGTTTCATAAATTTCTTCTTTTGTTTTCACTAAAATCATACCTTTTGGAAGTTCATCTTTGTTTAAGGAATCCAAATTCCGTTTCGTTCCATAAACTTTTAGCCCCATTGCTGCACAAACATGTGCAAGTCTTAATCCAATAGCGCCAAGACCGATAATCCCAATAGATTTACCTAAAACTTCAGTTCCACCAAATTTTGACTTTGCTTTTTCAGTCGTTTTATTGATTTCAGCGTCATCTTTATTTTCTTTTACCCAATTCATACCACCAAATATATCTCTTGATGCAAGTAACAACCCTGAAACAATCAACTCACTGACTGCATTGGCATTAGCCCCTGGTGTATTAAAGACAACTACTCCCTGATTCGCATACGTTTCTAAAGGAATATTATTTACACCTGCACCTGCACGAGCAACAGCAAGTACAGATTCTGGTAACTCCATTTGATGCATATCTGAACTTCTGACTAAAACAGCTTTAGCATCTTCTAATGACTCGCTAACTTCGTAATTATTCTTAGGTAATACACTTAATCCAACTTTCGAGATTTTATTTAGACAATAGATTTTATGCATGTTGTCACCTAATTATTCTTTTCGAATTCACGCATGAATTCAACTAATGCTTTAACCCCTTCAACTGGCATTGCATTGTAAATGGATGCACGCATACCACCAACAGAACGGTGACCTTTAAGATTGTCGAAGCCTTTTTCTTTAGCTTCTTTAACAAATTTGTCATCAAGTTCTTTAGAAGTTGATTTAAAACATACATTCATAAGTGATCTTGATTTCTTTTCTACCGTACCAAAAAACATCTTAGATTGGTCTAAATAATCATAAATCATATTTGCTTTTTCAATGTTTCTCTTTTGAATGGCTTCAAGTCCACCCATATTAAGTAACCATTTAAACACCTTACCACATAAATAAATACCATATGTTGGAGGTGTATTATACATCGATCCATTTTCAGCATGAATATCATAACGTAACATGATGGGTGTATACGAAGGAAGTTCTTTTGAAATTAAATCTTCACGAATAATCACGATGACTGTTCCTGCTGGTCCAACATTCTTTTGCGCACCAGCAAAAATGACACCAAATTTGGCGACATCCATCGGTTCAGATAAAAAGCTTGATGATGCATCATTGACAAGAGGAATCGATCCTGTATCTGGATATTCATAGAACTTTGTTCCATAAATCGTATTATTTTCTGTCATTAGAACATAATCTGCTTCAGGATCAAATACCATATGTTTAACATCTGGAATGTATGAAAACATTTTATCTTCAGAACTTGCTACTTTTCTGATTTCTCCGTATTTTTGTGCTTCTTCATATGCTTTTTTAGCCCAATGACCAGAGATAATATAATCTGCTTTACCATGTTTCAATAAATTCAAAGGAATCATTGAAAACTGAGTGGTTGCGCCACCTTGCAAAAATAAGATCTTGTAGTTTTCAGGGACATTAAGTAATTTTCTTAAATCTTTTTCGGCATCATCAATAATACCTTGATAAATTTTTGAACGATGGCTCATTTCCATCACTGACATGCCAGAATCATGATAATCTAGCATTTCGTTTGCAGCTTCCATTAATACCTCTTCAGGTAATATAGCTGGACCTGCAGAAAAGTTGTAAACACGTTTCATATTTTCCTCCTATTTTTTAATGATTCTACTTTCTAAATAATATCGTTTGGCTGTTGCACAGCCCATTGAAAATGATTTTCTCGGTAACACTTTACCAGTTTTAATATAATTGAACATCTCTTTACGTTCAATCGTAGGCATTTTAATCCCAAATGCTTTGATATGGGTTTCACTTGCTTCAATTAAATCATCATCACCATGGATATAATCAATTTTAACATGAGGGTGTTTCATGCGATATTCATCTAAGAATGTTTGAATTTGTTCATAAGCAACTGCATCATTATGTGGAATCATTAACTTCCTTTTGCCAATTCCTTGAATGTATACCCATGTTTCTTGTTCCTGAGTAATCGAAGCTTGTAGTTCGTCATAAAAATTATCATCAACCGGAAACATCACACGGTGGATACCCTCAAACTCTAAACCTGGATCGTAAATATTGACTATTTCAACTAAAGCATATTGTGCTGGGTGATCTTGAAGTTCTTCATTGCTTAATGTATGCTTTAAATTTTCCCAATGAGCTTTTGCTGTTGCTAAACTGTGATTTCCATCACCAGCTATAAATAATAACGGTTCTTTTTCGTCTTCAATTAAACTCAAGAACTCAAGGATAACCTGATCGACATCTTTGATTTGATAACCTTTAATATGTCCACCTTTCATATTGAGATCAAAGTCATAAAGCACGTTAAAATCATGTCTTTTTTTATACAAGGTTTCGATAATCTTTTTTCTATCATCATCGACAAGTAACATGACATGTGATAATTCAAGAGGTGCATCTTTTCTAATTCTAACACGAGGTGGAATTCGCTCAAGAATCGTTTTTTCTGTCGTACGGATTAATGGTTTAGAGCCTTCTTCATAATCATAAGCCTCTAAATCTATTGCAACCATAAGTCCTAATCTTTTTTGATTTTTTTCAGTCGTTCTTTCAATTAAAATGAGGGAGTCATCAAGTCTTTCAAGTAACCCTTTGGAATGATAATCACACATGGTTTGATTAATCTTTTCAATTCTTTCATCAGCTTGATCTTCAAGATAAACTTCAGGTAACACTAAATGTAGTGTCGAAGGTGCATCACCAATCAATTGCTTAAGTTCTCTCCAATAAGAAGGTTTACTCGTGAATTGGTCACATGCAACAACTGCCCACCTCGTTAAATCAATCGATTTTTTGGGTAAATAGATTTGCGGGCATACAATGGGATACCCCGTTTTAAACATGGCCATTATGGACTCCTTTAAGTGATATGGTCGTTTTGAATCGTTAAGAAATCCCATCATTTTATGAAATAAATCTCACTTTCGCATAAAAAGACGACGGAATTTCCATCTAAAACTATTCTAACATGAAAGCGCTTTTATATCAAGGTTGATTAAGTGTTAAAAATGCGTTATAAATTAAAAAAAGAAGCGACGTCAACTTGAGGTTGATTGCTTCTTTTTCATCATATAAACTAAGATGAGTAATGCCATACCTGCTAAAAAGGTAAGTGCACTAAAATCAAATAAATAAATCGGTTTGATTTCATAAATAAAGCCACCAATTAAAGGTCCTAAAACCATTCCAATCGATACAAAAGATTGTCTGACACCCATAATGCCACCATATGTCCCTTCTTTTGCTTCTTTCGCTATAAAGTTTTGCTCAAGTGGTGTATAAATAGCTTTTAAAATGACATAAATCATATAGACTGTATAGACCATAATCAAAAACTGATTTGCTCGAAATACAATAAACACGATTATTGCTGATAATACTTGTAATAACCCTATCGTAAATAACTGTTTTTTCATCCTTGCAAAAAGTGGAACAATTAAAATCGATGCAATCAATGAAACGATACCAGTGGCCATGACAAAATTCCCAAGTGCTTGTGTAGTATAACCTAAGTCATCAAAATAAACATCGATATATTTAGATAAATTTGTACTTCCAATCGTTATTAAAGATAATGAAATTAGAAACACAAATAATTTTGGATCCATTTTAACAACATTCTTTAATCCTTTAAACACACTTATGCTTTCTTTGATAACATGTGATCCCTCAGGATCTTTGAATGTAAACAGAATAAGCAAAACATAAAGTGTATTAGAGATAGCTTGAATTAAAAAGATTGTTGGAAAATGATCGGTATTAAACCATTCAATCATCAATGGATTTGTATTTAAAAATCCACCTAATGCATAACCTACTGAAGCTCCGAGTGTTGATGAAGCTGCAAGATAAGCAAAATATTTTCCTCTATTTCTTGGTTCTGATAATTCAATCAGTGTACTCATATAAAGCGTGAGTGCACTAATTACACCAAGTCCAGAAATTAATCTGAAAATAACCATCCATATTCCACTTCCGACATACCCAAATCCAAATTGGCCGAGACTATACGCCAATAAGCCAATCATGATATATCTTTTCTTATGCCCAGTTTGATCACTCAAAATACCCCATAACGGTCCACCTATGGCTAGTCCTAAACTCATCATGGCGAAAAAAATTCCAAACATATAGTCGGAAATTCCAAGCGATCTAACGAATGCAGGTGTGACAGGATGCCCTAAATTATGAACAACTCCTTGGATGAAAATGTAGATGATAATTAACCTTATCGATTTATGCATAATGCCTCCAACAATTAAGATTATAGCACAATAAAATAAATAAAGGTGCGCTGACATAATCAGCGCACGTACTTTTAAGATTTGAATAAATTTTTGAATTTTTCCCAATTTGATTCTTTATCTTTTGTCTCTAATTTTGCAAGCTCTTCATAAAGTTTCTTTTCTTGGGTTGATAAGTTTTTAGGCACTCTAATTTGAACAATGACTTGTTGGTCACCCTTCTTTTTCGTCCTAACATTAGAAATTCCTTTTTCACGCATTCTAAGAATCGTGCCATGTTCAATACCAGCAGGGATTTTTAAATCAACATCCCCATAAATTGTAGGTATTTCAATGGTTGCTCCTAATACTGCTTGTGTCATGGTGATTGGGGCTTCTAAAATGACATCGTCACCTTGTCTGCCAAAGACTTTGTGTGGTCTCACTTTAAAGTTTAAATATAAATCGCCTTGTGGACCGCCTTTTGTTCCTCCGTTACCATAACCAGCAACTTTTAATGACATATTTGTATCAACACCAGCTGGAATGTTAACTTCCACTGTTTTCGTTTGTTTAACTCTTCCATGCCCATTACAAGTGGTACACCGTTTTTTAATAATCTTACCAGCACCACCACATTTTGGACAAGTTTGTTGACTTCTCATCGTACCAAACATCGTTCGTTGATCGACATTAATGAAGCCGTCGCCATGACATCTGTCACATGTTTCAACATCTTTTGAAGACTCAGCTCCAGTTCCATGACATACGTGACATTCATCATCAATCTCTACAGAAACACTTTTTTTAGTACCAAGTGCTGCTTCCAAGAAATCGATCGTCATTGATCTTTCTAAATCTTCACCACGTTGAGGTCCATAGGCATTTTGATTTCGTGTTTTACCACCACCAAAAAATTGGCTGAAAATGTCGGAAAATCCTCCAAAATCACCAAATCCAGAGAATCCACCTTGTCCATTACCACCAAACGGATTACCTGAATGACCATATTGATCATAGGCTGCACGTTTTTGTGTATCTGATAAAGTATCATATGCTTCTTGGACTTCTTTAAATTTCGTTTCAGCGTGATCTTCTTTCGAAACATCTGGATGATATTTTTTAGCTAATGTTCGATAAGCTTTTTTAATTTCATCATCAGATGCCGATTTATTCACACCTAAAACGTCATAATAATCTCTTTTATCTGCCATAACATCCACTCCATAGTCGATAAGGGGCTGTGCCCCTTATCTGTTTATTTTTCTTCAAATTCTGCATCCACGGTATTGTCGTCGTTTGGTTTACCGTCTTGTTGTGGATGTTCTTTTTCATGTTTTTCTTGAGCTTTTTGATAAGCTTTTACAGCGATATCTTGTGCATCTTTTTGTAAAGCATCTTTTAAAGTCTGAATGCGTTCAATATCTGTACCATTTAAAGCTTCTTCAAGCTCTTTAATTTGACCTTGGAGTTTAGTCTTTGTTGCTTCATCGACTTCTTCTTTCAAATCATCAATCGCTTTAGTTGTTTGAAAAACAAGGCTTGATGCTTCATTACGAAGATCTGCTTCTTCACGTTTTTTCTTATCAACTTCTGCTTGTTCTTCAGCTTCTTTAACCATACGTTCAATATCAGCTTTAGATAAAGCGCCATTACCACTGATGGTAATCTTTTGTTCTTTATTCGTTCCTAAGTCTTTTCGTTTAACATTCACGCTACCATTCGCATTAATATCAAAAGTTACTTCAATTTGGGGAACACCACGTGGTGCAGCTGGAATGTCACCTAATTGGAAACGTCCTAGAGTCTTATTACCTGCAGCCATCGATCTTTCACCTTGTAAAACGTGAATATCAACAGCAGGTTGATTATCTGCAGCCGTAGAGAAAA
>JBAYCS010000038.1:0-6626 GCA_041668625.1 Acholeplasmataceae bacterium
CTCCTTTATTTTCTTATAGATTAGTCTTTAAATTATTGTTACAAATGTGGGTTTGTGGGAAAAACCTAGAATGGCTTTATACCGTAATTATTATACCATATTTCCAACAATTTATAAACACTTAATTTTTACTAGAAAAATCAATTTTTTTGAGAATTGTATCGATAGCTAACTTTAATGATGGATCTTGTTTTATATCATTATCAATTTTTTCACATGCTGCAAGAACAGTAGAATGATCTCTATCACCAAATAGACCACCAATTGTCTTATAAGGAATATTATATTTTGTTTTTATGATATACATCGATATATGACGTGGAATAACATATTTAGAATGTCTTTTTTTACCAATTAAATCTTCTAGTGAAATTCCATAAAAATCACTAACAACACTTTGTATTTTATCGTAGTTATTTTCATTCAATGAATCACTCTTCCTTTTAGTTCTAAGAAGTGGTTCTAGGGCTTCAGAAGTAGATTCTACAGTTAAATCAAGGTTATTGGTTAAACAATAAAATAAAACTCTTTTTAAAGCTCCTTCGAGCTCTCTAATGTTTGTAACAAATGAGGAAGCAATAAACTCTAAAACACTATTTGGAATATCATGTATGTCTGAAGATTCCGTTGCTAATTTTCGTTTCAAAATTTCAATACGATGTTCTAAATCAGGAACTTGAATATCAACAGTTAATCCAACTTCAAATCTTGAAGTTAAACGTGTCATAATATTTTTTAATTCAGAAGCAGGTTTATCGCTAGTAATGACAATTTGCTTGTTTTGCTGATAGAGATAATCAAATAGTTTAAAGAATTCCATTTGGGTTCTGGTTGCTCCACCCATAATTTGTATATCATCTACTAATAAAACATCTATTTCACGATATTTATGATTGAAATCGTCCATTTTTTCACGTTTTAATAGATTAGCAAAATCTTCAATAAAACCATCAGCTTTGACATATAAAATCTTTTTACTAACGTCTTGATCTAAAATGTAATTTCCAATCGATTGCATTAAATGTGTTTTGCCTAATCCTACGTCTCCAAAGATGTATAATGGATTTGCAACAGCACCTGGTTGATCAGCTACTTTCATTGCCATTCTAAAGGCAAACATGTTACTTTTACCAACGACAAAGTTGTCAAATGTATAGGTTGCATTTAAGTTACCAGGACGATACTTTAGATTTAGATTTCTTTCTGGGCTTACTAATGTTTCTTCAGGAAGTAATTCTTGCTCAGTTACAAATTTAAAACGGATAGGTTCACCATGGTATTTAGTTGCTAGTTCATTGATTTTTGTTAAGTAAAATCGATTAATTCGATTCTTAATAAATTCACTTTGAACTAAAACATAGATATGGCCATTTAGGAATTTGTGCGTTGATTTAATTGGCTCAAAAACATCTTGGTAAGTTTCTTCATTGAAAGTTGATTCCAAATCACCAAGAATTCGTTGCCATAATTGGTCGTAATTATTCATATGTTGATACCCCTCTATTCGTGACTTCATGATAACATATAGAAACGTAAAATAATCAAAAAGTTATCAACATTATTCGTGGAAAACTTTTTATGGTGTTATGTGGAAATGTGGAAACATTGTGGTAAAAATCATCTTTTTTACCTCTTAGTGATGCCATTTGTTAAGATTTTCCAGTTTTCCACAATTCCACAAAAATGTGACTAAGTTATCCACATTAAGAAGCTGCTTATCCAAATGAAAATTTGATGAAAATGGTTTCTTTTAACATTCATTTAAGATTACTGAAAATTTAGACAATATTTTGAGTTGACAAAAGATTTATCTTTATATATAATTAAAAAGCATGGTTTCGCAAGAAAGGTGGTTTTATTTGTGAAAAGAACATATCAACCAAGTAAGTTAAAGCGCCAAAAGACTCATGGATTTAGAGCTCGCATGGCAACCGTTGGTGGTCGTCGCGTACTTGCTCGTCGCAGATTGAAAGGCCGCGCTGAGTTAACTGTTTAATCTAAATTATTTTAAAACACTAGGACTACTCGTTAAAATAATAACTTTTTGTTATTTTGAGTAGTCCTTATTTTTTAAAACTATGAAAAAAGAATATCGCATAAAGAAGAATAGCGAAATCGATGCGATCTTTAAGAAAAAAATTTATAAATCAAACAGTTATTATGCGATCTATCAATCTTCTGATCCTTTGATGAGTCATTTTCGTTTTGCAGTATCCATTGGAAAAAAATATGGGAATGCAGTAAACCGAAATCTCTCCAAACGTCGGATTCGGATGATTGTTACTGAACTAAGTAACAAATTGAAGTCGGATGTATGCTTTGTGATTGTCATTAAACCTAAATCTAAGGACTTATCGTATAGTGATATGAAAAAGAATTTAACCGATCTAATTAAAAAATCTAAACTATTGGAGAACACAGATGAATAAACGCATTATATTTATTGTCATGATGTTAGTCTTGACATTAAGCCTTGCTGCATGTAATTCATCAGACGATAACATCGCTTCAATTGTCGTAAATAATCCTTATGGAGAAAACGGCGAAAAGGTCGTGTTTGACTTTGATGAACAAAATCAAATCGTATTTAAAGGAGACAAAGGTTTATCATACTGGACAATAAATGAAGCTGGTATTGCAACACTTGTTACCTATGATGGAGATCTTCCAACACTTTTTGAAGAAAATAATGGTGTACGCACTTATTATTTTATTGCTGAAGGGGAACAACATGCATTTAAGATTTATATTAAACCAGAAGTTCCTGTTGAAGATAATACCATTGTTATGCTATCGATTCGTTATAGTGCTGAAAATGTAACACACCATCTTGGTAAGATGTTTAATCCAATTGGTATGGAAGTTTATGCAATCGAAAAAGATGGCGGCATTCAAGCCCTACATAACACGTTAAGTGAAGATGATTTCATCGCTTTATTTGATGATTATGGGTATGAACCATTAGATGCCGACGGATTTAAAGATAAGATTAGCTATCCTGTGTCTGTGACATATGGTGGTGTATCTGAAGAATTAAGTATTTATGTTGCGGGTGGGGAAAGACCTGTAACTACTGAAGATGCTAACATATTTGACTGGATTTTCGTAATCCCAATTTCTTATATTATGGCTTTCTTTGGTGGACTCATGGGTAATTCATTTGCACTTGGTATTTTATTCACTACCATTGTAGTACGTACCCTTGCATGGCCTATTTATGCGAAGAGTAACGATATGTCATTAAAGATGAATCTTGCTCAACCAGACATGCAACGAGTTCAAATGAAATATTCGACTCGTAAAGATCCTCAATCTCAACAACAAATGCAAATGGAAATGATGCAAGTTTATAAAAAGCACGGTATTAGTGCTTTAGGATGTCTATTCCCATTCTTGCAAATGCCAATCTTCATTGCGATGTATGGTGTCGTTAGAAGAATCACGATTGAAGGTGGTATGTTTACAGAATCAGTTGGACATACAGGATTTTTAGGTATCAACCTTGCCAATACACAAGATGGTATCATCGGTATGGTTTTAGCAGGCATCGTTGGTATAACGATGTTCTTACTACAACTTATCGCGCAAAAGAAGCCATCCTATCAAAAGAAAACAACCACACACAATAACCCACAAGCAAATCAAACTGAAAAAACAATGAAATATATGATGTATTTCATGGTTGTCATGATGGTTTTCGCATCTTATCAAAGTAATGCGCTTGCGCTTTACTGGATATTCGGTAACATTTACTCATTAGGACAAACCTTAGTGAACCGTAAGATGGCAGAAAAGAAACATCAAAAATTACAAGAAAAACAATTGTTGGGGTGATCATATGTTAAAACGCGTTGAATTTGAAGCAAAAAATTTACAAGAAGCTGAAAAAGTAGCAGTTGAACAATTAAGATTACAACTTGATAAGATTAAACTCACCGTGATACGTGAGAAAAAAGGATTACTTGGATTTGGAACATCAGCAACCTATGAAGCGACGCCAAACGTCAATCTTGCTTTAGAGGGGAAAATTTATTTAGAAGGCATCTTAAAGACGCTAGAAATTGAAACACGTATGGAAGTTCGTACGCTTTCAGAAGGTGAAGAAATTCATTATCACATTGAAAGTGAAGAAAATGCACTTTTAATTGGTAGAGAAGGACGCACGTTGATTAGCTTACAATATATGCTAAGAAACTATTTAAATACATTTGTTGATGGTCATTTAATCATTTCTCTTGATGTTGGAAATTATCATGAAAATCATCGGAAACAATTAGAAATACTTGCAACTAAAACAGCCAAAGAAGTGGCTCAAACAAGAATTGCAGTTAAGTTGGATCCAATGAACGCTTATGATCGTCGTATCATTCATACAAAACTGAGTGAATGGCGTGATGTAACAACTGAATCAGAAGGCGAAGGGGAAAACCGAGCACTTGTGATTAAACCAGTTAAAAAGTAAAAAACATGCTCTTTCTATTTATAGGAAGAGCTTTTTATTTGTTCTAATGAAGCATCAATACTTTTCATGATATAATTATAGGCACATAAGTAGGTGAATTTATGGGTGTAAAACAACGTAAAAAAAAGAGTTTTAAACAAAAATTTAATCGATTTTTAATCGTCTTTTTAATACTAGCAGTTTCTGTATTTGCGTATAGTATGGGTATTGCAACATATGAAAATATTAAGGTTAATAAAATCATTAATGATTTTAAAGCTCGGAGTGTTTACGAAAATGAAGAGACAATCGAATATTATTCTGGTGTTTATCAGACTCGAGTTTATCATAAGGTTTCACGTGAAACATCTTATGAGTTAAATGATACACGCAGTGTTTTCACAGATGATACAAGAAAACTTCTTGGACAAAAAGGAGATATCTTCTTATCTCAACAATCTCCATTTCCTCAAACACCCATCATTCATCCATGGATTAGTTATAATTTTGGGGGTCACGCAGCCATTCATAACGGCAATAACAGGTTTATTGAAGCAGTAGGCTTTCCACAAGCCGATGAAACTATTTTAGATTTCATATTTCACCCAGGTAATGAACCCCACAACTTTAGTGCAACCGTTAACGTGACAAGTTCTAATTATTGGTTAAATCCCAATTTCAGAAGCGAATTCAGCCCAGACTATAAATATTATGGTAATTATTATCGTCCAAAATTTATTGGGTTGCGTGTTAAAGATGTGACGCAAGATCAAATTGATGGTGCAGTTGCATATGCAAATGATAAAGTTGATTTCAACTTATATAACTTCACTTTTGCACTTGATTTAGAATACAAGTTTTACTGTACAGACTTAGTGAGTAGAGCTTATCAAAGTGTCTTAATAGAACCTGAAAATCAACGAAATTACGCGAGAGCGTTAAACGATGACAGGTTTGTGACCACAGTTAATGATATGATACTTTCAAAGGACTCATATTTAACATTTTATGTTGAAATTATCGATGAAATCATTCATATTTACTATTTGGAAGATATTGTTTAATTGGAGGTTATATCATGGAATATATTCAAATTGGATTATTAAGTGTTATCGCCATTATGCTCATTATTTTAATAATTCGCGCTTTTAAAAATAACAAGCATATTGAAATTGTCGATGAACAAAAAGAGCTTCAAAACGAGCTTAAAATCTATTTTCAAAAAGAATATGGTGAACTTAAGTACGAAATGTCAAAACTTTTTAATGAATCAAGTAAAATCAATCAAAATGACTTAAATACATTCAAAGATCATATGATGCTTCATATCGATAGACATTTAAAAGAGATAAATGAAAAAGTTGAAGCTAGACTTGGTCAAGGATTTGAAAAGACAAGTGAAACATTTACGAATGTGATAGAGCGTTTAGCTAAAATTGATGAAGCACAGAAAAAAATCGAATTATTATCCACAGAAGTCGTGTCACTAAATGATTTACTAACTGATAAAAAGGCGCGTGGAGCATTTGGCGAAGTTCAACTTTATCAATTGCTTACTGCTGTTTTTGGCAACAATAAAATGCTTTATGAACGTCAAAAGATGCTTTCTAATAAAGCTTTAGCTGATGCTGTTGTATATGCACCAGATCCCTTAGGTATGGTAGCGATTGATTCTAAGTTTCCCCTAGATAATTATAAACGCATGGTTGATCTAACACTTGGGGACGGCGACCGTAAAAATGCAGAAAAAGAATTCAAAAATGATGTTAAAAAACACATTAACGATATTAAAAACAAATATATCATCACAGGAGAAACGAGTGATCAAGCCTTTATGTTTGTTCCTGCTGAAGCGATATTTGCTGAGATTGCAGCCTATCATCAAGACTTAATAGACTATGCATCTAAGTTTTCAGTTTGGATTGTTTCACCAACGACTTTAATTTCCCAACTATCTATGATTCAAGTGGTGGTTAATAATTTGAAACGCGATGAACAAGCGAAAGTTATCATCGATGAATTGAATAAACTTGGTGATGAATTTAAACGCTATATTGAGCGCTGGGATAAATTGAAACGCTCCATTGATACAGTTGCAAAAACCGCTGATCAAGTGCAAATAACGAGTCAAAAAATCAATACAAAATTTAAAAATATCTCTGAAGCTAAGTTTGATCAAATTGAA
>JBAYCS010000039.1:0-6625 GCA_041668625.1 Acholeplasmataceae bacterium
ATTCTCTGTTGAATATGGCTACGACTATGGTCACTCAATACTTCTTTCATCAAGTATTGATCTAGCCTTTGTCCTTGATCACTTGGGTCAGTAAGATATTTTTTAGACATGTTGACTCGCTTTCTTTCGTTTTGATTCTAAGATGAATAGATCAATGAAGAATAAAACGATGGCTAGAGATAAATACATATCTGCCATGTTGTTATAAAAGTTACTTATATTAAGCGGTGTTAATATATATGATAAAAATGGGAAATGCATAAAATCAATGACATAACCTAATAAAGCTCTATCGATGGCATTACCAATTGTTCCAGCAATAAAGAGAACAATCGAGATACTATATACTTTTTTATGTTTGAAATCGACATCTAAAAATAAATAACCAAAGATACCTAATGCGATAATCGTAATCACCATAAAAATGAGAATTTGACCATCAAGCATACCTAAAGATGCACCTGTGTTTTCATGATAGCTGAGTTCAAAAAGTCCAGGTATCCATTTAACATGTTCTACGGTTCCTGCTAAAAAGAATTGTGCAGTATATTTTGTTATTTGGTCAATTCCAATCAGTATAAAGATGAGTATGAAGCCTAAAAACATAATATTTCCTCCTAGAATATAACCGAGATTACTATAGTACCTAAAACGAGCAAGAAAAATGAGACGAGAGATCCTTCAAATAATTTTGGTAGTTTTAAATTAACATTTTCTAAATCCGGGATATAAGATTTTAATAAGCTGTAATAAAAATGAAAATACAGGAATCCCCAACTTGTTAACAAGATTAAAAGAAATATTGATAAAATTACACTAAGTTTACTATATATAAACAAATTGATGACGACTAATGCCGGGATAAGTACAATTAAAAGTGAAATTAGAAGTGCAAATAAAACTGATTTAATAACGGTAATTGTGTTGACTTTTGTATCGATGATTTTTAGAATATTACGATAGCGATGATACATCTTATCAACCTTGTCAATCCATTGTTGAAGTTTTTTCATGTAGCCAGTTCACCGCCTCTTCTATAGTTTTTACGACAACCATTTCATAAGGAAAATCTAGATCTGGAATGTCAGAAATGTGGCCATAAGGATATATGAAGACGTCTGCATTTGCATCCATTGCGGTATATAATTTTTGAACAATTCCGCCAATTCTACCAACAGTTCCATCCATTTCCATGGTACCTGTTCCAGCTATTTTCAAATTTTCTAAGTTTAAATTAAGTAAACTTGCATAAATACTTAGAGTTTGAATCATCCCTCCACTTGGGCCACCAATCGTTGCGTTATTACCTGTGTAATCAACATGGGGAATCGTACTAATGATGTCATATTGTGGATAGAATAACATCCATGCTTCGTCTGCTAACTTAGTATATTCAAATGTGAAAGTCTTCAATTCAGATCCAACAACTCTTTGGATTTCTAATGTAGTAGTTAAAGAACTATAAAATAGGTCAATAAACATGTCATAAGTCAACTCAGTTAAAGAAGTTCCATTGATTGAAATAACTAAATCACCGATTTCAAGTAAGCTCATGCTCGAGGGACGATAATAGATTAAAGCCCCTTCATAAGAATAATCAACAGAAATACTAGAATCTTTTAAGTTTGCGAGTTCATAAGCTTTAATCACTGAAGTATTCAAAGAAACTTCCTTTGTCATTTGTCCTTGAAGGTATTGTTCTTTCCATGTCGTATCTTCTTGTCTTTGTGTCATTTTTGAAACTGCAATACGCTGAGACAATTCAGCAACAATTTTTTGAAAAGGTGTCATTGGATGATAAGATACAACATAAATCGTATAGAAATTTTTTGACATTTCAGTCATTTCGATTTCCACATTCTCATCTACAGGAGTGAGTCCTCCAGGACCAACAAGTGCAAATTTCGTGGGTGTAACAAGCAAAAATAAGAGTAATAAGTATGGGAAAAAGAGGATGATTAAGATTTTTTTATGATCTCTCATCCATTTATTCATAATTTAGCTTCCCTACTTCTATTTGGCGATATGTGACGCCAGCCGATTTAAGCATCTTAGTGGCTGCAGCATGTTCTTTACTATCTTCATATTTATTCGATTCATAAATGATTTCTTTAATGCCACTTTGAATGATGAGTTTAGCACATTCATTACATGGAAAAAGTGTGACATAAATGGTTGAATCTTTTAAGTTTTGAGTAGCATTTAAAATTGCATTAGCTTCAGCATGGACGACATAAGGATATTTTGTATCAATAAAATCTCCTTCACTTTCCCATGGGAATGTTTTATCATCACAACCTGCAGGTAATCCATTATATCCAATCCCAACAATTCTTTTATCTGGGTTAATAATGCATGCGCCAACTTGGGTTTTTGGATCTTTACTACGCATTGCAGATAATTTTGCAACACCCATAAAATATTGGTCCCAAGAAATATAATCTTTACGCATTATTTCTTCTCCTCTTTTTTAGCAAGCCCTAGATTAACATGACAATAACCACCTGGATTTTTAACTAAGTAATCTTGGTGATAATTTTCTGCATCATCATAATCTAGACAGGGCTTTACTTTGGTTTGAACTTTAGCATAATCGTTTTTAAAATAGTCTTTCATGAACTCGATAACTTTAGGCTCATCTTCTTTATCGATAAAATATATACCAGAGCGATATTGTTTGCCTACATCATGACCTTGTTTGTTTAAACTAAAAGGATTTATAATTCTAAAAAATTGGTCTAATACTTGGTTAAGTGATATGACAGTTGGATCATAAGTAATCATGCAAGCTTCTGCATGCGTAGCAATCCCATGACATACATCATCATAAGTTGGATTTTTCATATTACCATCAACATAACCAACCGATGTATCTAAAACACCTTTTAATTGGGCAAAATATGCTTCAACACCCCAGAAACAACCACCTGCTAATACGATTTTTTTCATGTCTTATCCACCTTTATCATTAAGTCATTTAATTGATTTGAATCTACTTCAGACGGAGCTTGCATCATCACATCTTTTGCACTTTGTGTCTTTGGAAATGCAATCACGTCTTTAATATTTGCTGTATGTGTCATTAGCATGACAATACGGTCTAACCCTAGTGCAAGTCCACCATGAGGAGGTGTTCCATATTTAAGGGCATCGACAAAGAAACCAAACCGTGTTTCAATATCATGTTTGGAAAGACCTAGTGTATCAAACATTAGTCGTTGAACATCTTGATTATGAATACGAATCGATCCACCACCAATTTCATAGCCATTTAAGACGATATCATAGGCTTTAGCCATGGCATTTTTTGGATCATTTTTTAAAATATTTGCATCTTTAGGTGCGGTAAATGGATGATGCATCGCGTAATAACGCTTTTCTTCTTCACTATATTCTAGAAGTGGCCAATCAGTAACCCATAAAAATTTATATTCATTTTCAGGAATTAAAGAAAGTTCTTCTGCAAGTGCAATTCTTAGACTGGATAGTGCTGATGATGTGTTTTCAAAACTTCCTGGAACAAAGAAAATCATTTCTTGATCAGACAAATCTAAGTGATCGATGACTTCAGGTGTAAAGAATTTAGCAATACTTCCTGATAAATTCTTTTCTGCAAACTTAATATAAGCTAAAGCATCTCCGTGATTCTTCTTCACTAAATCAGTGAGTTGATCAATTTTTTTACGTGTAATCGCATTTGCATTTTTAACTCTTAAACCACGAACATAGGTTTTACCTTCAAATAATGGTATTTGTAAAGATTTAAGCGCTTCAGTGAAATCATTAATCTTAAGTTCATAACGCATGTCTGGCTTATCATTACCATAATGCGTCATAGATTCCATATAAGACATTCTTAAAAAAGGTGTTTTAATCTCAATATTTAAAACATCCTTAAATAGATTTTTCATGAGATTTTCAATAATTTGTTGAATATCTTCTTCATCAATAAAAGATGCTTCAATATCAATTTGGGTAAATTCAGGTTGACGATCAGCTCTTAAGTCTTCATCTCTAAAGCAACGTGCAATTTGGAAATACTTCTCAAAACCAGCAACCATAAACAGTTGTTTATAGATTTGAGGAGATTGTGGAAGTGCATAGAATGTCCCTGGATAGAGTCTAGAAGGCACCAAATAGTCTCTAGCACCTTCAGGTGTAGATTTCCCTAAGATTGGTGTTTCAAGCTCATAGAACCCAGAATTTACAAGTGTTCTTCGAACAGATTGTGTAATTTCGTGACGTTTAATTAAGTAATTTTGCATCACAGGACGACGAAGGTCTAAATAACGATACTTTAATCTTGTTTCTTCTAAAGCATCAGTATCATCTGAGATGATGATTGGTGGAGTTTCTGCAACAGATAAAATAGAAAGCTTTGTGATCTCAACTTCAATATCACCGGTTGCCATCATTTTATTTTTACTTTCTCTTTCGATAACTAAACCTTCAATATCAATCACAAATTCATTTCTAATTTTTAGTGCTGTTTGATAATTTGGATTTTCAGGTTTACAAACGAGTTGAGTGATACCAAAACGGTCTCTAAGATCGATAAAAATAAGTCCCCCTAAATTTCTAACCTTAGCTACCCATCCTTTTAAATGGACGTTCTCATTCATATTTTTTAATGTTAATTCACCATTGTGGTGTGTATATTTCATGTTATTTACCTACTTTTTCTTTGATGTATGATGTAATTTCTGAAAATTTAATATTTTCTTGTGTCTCTGTTTTAGTATCTTTAATTCCAACAAAACCTTTTGTGTATTCATCTTGACCGATAATGACTAAATATTTAGCATCAAGTTTTAATGCATGCTTTAGTTGTCCTTTAAAGTTCTTATGTGAATAGTTGATATCACTTAGCAATCCCTGATGTCTTAAGTCATATAAGATTTTCGATGCAAAAGCTTTTAATTCTTGATCTAAAACCAGGATGTAAGCATCGATTGTATCTTCTTTAGATAACATAATATGTTCAGCTTCCAAAGCCAATAGTAAACGTTCCATACCACAAGCGAAGCCTATACCACCTAAATCTGGTCCACCAAGTTCTTTAACTAAACTTTGGTATCTACCACCGCCACCTAAAACATTTTGAGCTCCAAAGCCTTCGATATCAGCCTCAATTTCAAATACCGTGTGACTATAGTAATCTAGACCTCGAACCAATTTTGGAGCAATCTCATAAAGAATACCTACGGTATCTAAATGTTTTAAAACCTCATCAAAATAAGCTCTAGATTCTAAATTTAGATGATCAAGAGGCACTGGAGCATCTTTAACAGCGATATGCTTTTGATCAATCTTGCAATCTAGAATTCGTAAAGGGTTTTTATCAATCCTATTTTGACAATCTTGACATAACGTCTGAACATGAGGTCTAAAATGTGCTTCAAGTGCTTCTTGATAAGCCTTTCTTGATGCATCATCACCTAATGTGTTGATTCTTACTCTGACGCCTTTTAAGCCAAGTCTACGAATGAAATCATAGGCTAGAATAATCATTTCACTATCTAATTGAGGGTTTACTGTACCAATGGCTTCAACACCAAATTGATAGAATTGACGATATCTACCTTTTTGTGGTCTTTCATAGCGGAAATTCGGCCCGATATAATAGATTTTCTCTAATTCTTGAGAAGCATAAAGTTTATTTTCAACATAACTACGAATAACACCTGCAGTTCCTTCAGGTCTTAATGTTAACTTTCTGTCACCGCGATCTAAAAAATCATAGGTTTCTTTTGTCACCATATCAGATAATTCGGTTTGACGATGAAATACTTCACTATACTCCATCATAGGTGTACGCATTTCTTTATAATTGTATAAAGCTAATGTTTTTCTAATCACATCTTCTAACGCTTGCCACAAAAAAGATTCATTTGGCAAGACATCATAAGTTCCTTTAACTCTGTTGATACTCATCGTATTCCTCCTTGGTTAATTCATAGTTCTTTAAGACGACAAGTCGTCTATCATGGATTTTTTTAAGTTGATAAATTGTTTCTTCAGTAAATCGAAAGGGTGTTTTTGCAATAATTTTCTCTGAACCAATATTTCCTTCCATATGTCTAATTCTTAATTTTCTATAATTGAAATAATTAAATCCCAAATCAATCAAATATTTAAGGGCATAAGTCATGATGCCTTGATTCCAATAGTCTTGGTGGAGTGCATAACCAATCTCAACACTTTGATCATCTTCATTTTTTGTGTGAAAATCGATGGTTCCGATCATTTTGTTTTTTATCAAATCTATAATTGCGTAACCAATGGGTAATCCCCTCTTTAATCTTGGAATAAAAATACTTTTAATGGATCTTTTAGCCTCGATTTGAAGATAAAACGGACCCCAGTTTAAATATTCAGTCACCTTAGGATTTGATCCGTATTCAAACATATCTTTATAGTCTTTAACACTAATTTCTCTAAGCAAATAGTTACCAAACTGATGCTCAGGAAGACGTAGTTTTCGATAATTTCTCACTTTAATCCTCACAATATAAAAACGTCCTTAAAAACATCTAAGGACGTATAATTACGCGGTACCACCTTAGTTCTAGAAAAATCTAGCCCTCAATTTGTGAATGTCTCAAAGGGTGTCACCCATATAATA
>JBAYCS010000040.1:0-6613 GCA_041668625.1 Acholeplasmataceae bacterium
CGTGATATGGTGGTTATATCTTTAGAATCACCAATTAAAGTTCCAGTTGGAAAAGCGGTACTTGGCCGTATTTTCAACGTGCTTGGTGAACCAATTGATGGTGGAGCTTCCGTAGAAGATGCACCTAAGTTATCCATTCATCGAAATGCACCAGAGTTTCATGAATTATCCTCTGAGACTGAACTTCTTGAAACCGGCATTAAAGTCATCGATTTACTAGCCCCTTATATTAAAGGCGGAAAAATTGGTTTATTTGGTGGAGCTGGTGTTGGTAAAACAGTACTCATTCAAGAACTTATTCATAATATTGCTCAAGAAAGAGAAGGTATCTCTGTATTTGCTGGTGTTGGTGAACGTACAAGAGAAGGTTATGAATTATTTCAAGAAATGACAGCATCTGGAGTTATTGATAAAACAGCCTTAGTGTTTGGTCAAATGAATGAGCCACCGGGAGCTAGAATGCGTGTTGGTCTTACAGGATTAACAATGGCTGAACATTTCCGTGATGAAGCAAAACAAGATGTTTTATTATTTATTGATAATATTTTTAGATTTATTCAAGCAGGTAGTGAAGTTTCTGCACTTTTAGGAAGAATGCCATCAGCAGTTGGGTATCAACCCACATTAGCCACTGAAATGGGGCGCTTACAAGAAAGAATCACTTCGACGAAGCATGGATCGATCACATCCATCCAAGCCGTCTACGTGCCAGCAGATGACTATACAGACCCTGCACCAGCTACCGTATTCTCTCATTTGGATGCAACGACAAATTTAAGTCGAAAACTTACTGAAATTGGGATATATCCTGCCGTTGATCCACTTTCTTCAACCTCACGTGCATTAACACCAGGTATTGTTGGTAAAGAACATTATGATGTTGCACGTAAGGTTCAACAAATGATTCAAAGATATCATGAGTTATTAGATATTATCGCGATTCTTGGAATGGATGAATTAACTGATGAAGATAAATTACTTGTCCATCGTGCGAGACGTATTCAATCATTCTTATCACAAAACACTCATGTTGCTGAACAATTTACTGGAGTTCCAGGATCATTTGTTCCTTTAAAAGAAACGATTCGTGGATTTAAAGAAATCATTGAAGGCAGACATGATGGTCTCCCTGAAGACGCATTTATGATGGTTGGTACCATTGATGAAGCGGTTGAGAAGGCGAAACATTTATGAAACTTTCAGTCTTAACTGCAGAAGGTAAATCTTTTAGTGATGAGATTGATTATATTGTCATTCACAATGAAGATGGTGAAATTGCTATTTTAAAAGACCATATTCCTATTATTGTTCAAATTAGATTAGGATATGTCAAGTGTGTGATAGGTAATCAACTAAAATTTGCAATTATCGAACAAGGTATACTAGAGTTTAAAGATAACAATTTATCCATATTAGCCCTTGATGCAGCGATGGGAACAACTTTAGAAAGTACTCGTGATTCTTTTGAAAAGATGAAAAAAGAAAAGTTAGAAATGACTAAAAAAGAAAACATCGATTTGTCAAAACAAGAACGAGAATTAAAGGAAAATATTCAAAAGAGTAAAGCTGGACAATTATAGGAGGTGTTACAATCGAACACATCATCTATTTCACGTCACTCATTATCTTTTTCGCTTTAGCACTTAGAATTTTATCAGCCTTGCATCTTGAAAATAAGTTTGAGAAGATGCGAATTTGGGAAATTAAAGCGGCATATTTTCTATTATCGCTGATTTGTGCACATTTACTCAGTGAAGTGATGGTTAAACTCTCACAACTACTTAATGTATTAGCATAGGGAAACCTATGCTTTTTTTATAAAAAAAATGAGTCATAAGGACTCATCAATATGAATGGTTTTAAAGCCTAAATCTTCAACATTTTTTAATAGATGTTGAATTTCATCGATACGTTCAATTTTTTGATCTGTAAGTATGATGGTATAACTTACAAATTCCAAATACGTTTTCTCGATGACATTCGCATCTTTCTCAAAAGTTTTTTCGATGAGATTGATTTTTTCATAATCAAACGTGATTTTAAACACAGGGACTAGTTTCATTTGATAGAATTTAGCAAGTTTTATCGCATCAGCACATGCTTTTGTATAAGCTCTAACGAGCCCACCAGCTCCTAGTTTGATACCACCAAAATAACGAATCACTACACAGCATATATTGGTGACATCATGATGTTTTAATACTTCTAAGATTGGAATACCCGCAGTTCGTGAGGGTTCACCATCATCAGATGCACTTTGATGTTCACCGGTCTCACCCAAAATAGAAGCATGACAGTAATGGTTTGCTTTTGGATATTTGACTTTTGCGTCATTTAAACACTCTAAAATATCCTCTTGCTCACTTATAGGATAGAGGAGTGCAATAAATATGGATTTATCAATGTCAATTTGATTAGATACAATCTCTTTTATATAACGCGTCTTTTCACCGAATTTAGTATAACATAAAACCAGTTTTAGAAAAACTATCTCGTAAAAATTTGGTATAATGATACATGGTGATAAACATGAGTACACTTAGAGGCGCAAAACGCGTTATTCAAGACTTAAAAAGACATGGCTATGAAGCTTACATCGTTGGTGGTGCAGTTAGAGATTACATTTTAAGACAACCGTTAACCGATGTCGATATTACAACCAATGCAAAGCCATTTCAGGTTTCAAAAATCTTTAAAACAAAACCTACTGGACTAAAATATGGTACAGTAACTGTATTACTCGGAACCGAAACTTATGAAGTGACGACTTATCGTATTGATGGCGAATACATCGACGGAAGACATCCAGAAGGTGTCACATTTAGTGAAACTGTAATCGAAGATGTCATGCGTCGTGATTTTACGATTAATGGGCTGTTAATGACTGAATCTGATGAGATCATTGATCATATTGAAGGTAGAAAAGACGTTGAAAGAAAACTTATTCGTACCATTGGAAATCCATCGGATCGTTTTTCTGAAGATGCACTTCGGATAATGCGTGCATTTTATTTTCAAAGTAAATTAGGGTTTCAAATTGATCGCGAAACACGTGATGCCATTTCGGTAATGAAAGAACGACTTAAAGATGTTTCAATGGAACGAATACTTGCTGAAATGATTAAAATTTTACAAGGTAAATATTTGAAAATGGCATTTCAATCCATGGTAACTACTGGCGTAGCAAAAATCTTACCAGGGTTAGAAAAGGGCATTGAAAAAACTTTGACACTTGATGAACTTCCCTTTGTTGATGTATTCTTTACGCTTGCATTTACACTGCATGGTTCTGTTCCAAGTGAATGGACATTTTCAAATAAACATCGCCACCGGTATGAAATAGCATCTAATTTAGCTAGAGAAAATAAAGATATTGATGCGATGATGCTCTATACATATGGGATTGATTTATGTTTACTAGCTAATCGCGTGACGTATATGTTAAATCGTTCTAAAAACAGAAAAGTTGAGATTGAAGAACTTTACCAAAAATTACCTATACAATCAGATTTGGATCTTAAATTAAGAGCGACTGAAATCATTAAGATTGCTAATCGTAAAGCTGGAGCATGGGTTAAAGACATACAAACAAAAATGGTGGTTGAAGTCATTAACCGTCGTTTAGAAAATAATAAGGAAGTTTTAACTGAATTTGTTAAAGCTAACTTAGAATAGAGGTTATTATGGAATTAAACATGAACAAAAATTATACAATACTTGGTAAAGTAGAAAGCATTAACTATGGTGCTCATTTTTGCAATACAACCGTATTAAC
This sequence comes from Acholeplasmataceae bacterium, assembly GCA_041668625.1. Taxonomy (GTDB): domain Bacteria; phylum Bacillota_I; class Bacilli_A; order Acholeplasmatales; family Acholeplasmataceae; genus UBA6181. The sequence goes on from JBAYCS010000040.1 coordinate 3,776, forward strand.
CATGGACGGAGAACACATTAATTTAAAACTTGAATTTGAACAAATGGAATTAATATCGATGGGAAAGGTATATCAATTTGAAGCGATTGCAGTTGTTAAGATTGATGACGAACTCATTTTGAAAACTATAAACATTAAAAATATTGAAGATGCACTTCAAGATGATGAACTTACCAAAATTCTTGATCACTTTTATGTTTATGCACCACTTCCAATGAAAACTATAAAAAAAGGTATTGAGTCTTATTTAAGTCGTATTGAAAGCAAAGTACTAAAAGATATTACGACATCAATATATAAAGCACACGAAAAATCATTTTATATGCACCCCGCAGCAACCAAGTTTCATCATGCGTATGTGGGTGGTTTATCTTTTCATACGTTAACGATGTTACAATTGATTGATCCTTTTATTGAAATATATCCATATTTGAATCGCGATTTACTATATGCGGGTACTATCTTACATGATATGTCAAAAATCGATGAAATTAGTGGTGTTGATGGTGAATATACCAAAGAAGGACTGTTAATTGGACATTTGGTTATGCAAACTTCGATGATTGATCTTGTAGCTCATAAGTTAAATTATGAAAAAGAGGAAGAAGTCCTTCTATTAAAACATATGATCATTAGTCATCACGGACAGTTTAACTTTGGATCTCCTAAAAAGCCTCAAATAGGAGAGGCATTACTGTTATGGTTTATAGATACCATTGATTCCAAATTTACGGTACTAGGCGAAACATTGAAGGAAACTCAAGAAGGATCATTTACGAATATGATTTCAGTATTAGACAAGATGAGATTCTATAAAGCAAACAAAAAATAAGGAAGACCTAAGTCTTCCTTTTTATTTGAACATTCCTTTAATTGTTTGAAGTTTATCCTTGTTTTCAGTGACATCTATCGTGAAAACTTTTCCATCCTTTAATTCAATTTTAAGAGTACCCGCACCTAACATTTTAGTTTTAGTTTCTGTTTTAAGAATGTCTTTATCTCTAAAAATTCGATAAGTTTTAAACATATCATCTTCAAAGAAAGCAAAACTATAAACGTCTTGTTTTACACAGAAGAAGCGCAAATGCTTTTTACCAGAAAATAAATTAGCAGCCGATGCATTTTGATTGGCTCTAAAATTAGAAAAGCCCGCAACCCAAATTTTCCTTTCATCGATGAGGTTTGCTCTTTTTATAAGCAAATCAAGATTTTTTAAATCATCTTTTGAATAAGAAATCTCAATCATTTCATCTAAAACATTTTCTTTCTCTAAAATTTCTTTCTCACTTTTTTCTGCTTCGTAAGCTTCTTTGGAGGCGCCTGTCATATTCTTGCTAGCTGATTTCTCCATGGCGTCACCTATCTTTTGTCCTAGTTTACCAAGTAGTCCCATCATATCCTCCCAAAATGGTTCTTTATTTTCATTATACATAACGATTTTAAAAATTAAATAAAAAAAATAAAAAAAGGTTACCAAGAGGTAACCTTTATCATTTTGACTATCCTTCTAAAATTGTAAACCAATTACCATATAGTGTTGCATAGTTATTGTCATATAAGCCGTTTGATGAAAGCATATATTCATTCATTTGACGACGATTGATTTCTCTAATAACATCAAAACGTGCATTTTGATTACCACTAAATGAAGCGTCTTCAATGAGTTTGAAGATAAGTTCACGTTGCATATATGTATTTTGATAACGAGTTAATACAGGTGAGAATTGTGCATTGAAAGCAGCTTGAACTGATGTTGGTAACTGAATACCTTCGTCAGAATTACTTTCAATTAAGTAGAACTTCACTTGATTTGGGCTAACCCAATCAGAAGTCGAATTGTAGAAGTTTAAAGTTGAATCAGTTTTAGAAACATATTTACCTTCTGTATCAGCGTATTGTGAATACATCACACTTGCACTCTTAGCCACAGATGTATTAAGAATTAAGTGCCATCCGAACGATGATTTAACATTAGAAAGTTCGTCTTGTGTAATCACAGAATCATATAAATCTAGAAGTGGAAGTGTTGCATCTGCGTCATACATTGACATTGCGCGATTATAGAATACTTCATCTAAACGTTGTTGTGAAGATACGAGGTTTGAAGTGTTCGTGATTGGTGAAGATAGTGTTTCAAACTTGAGGTAGAAACCAAGTTGACGGAATCTAGACCATGTTAATTCAGGTTGAATATCAAGTTTTGGATCGTTTGGTTCAACTGGTGGAACATCATTACCACGAAGAATACGACCTGAGTTATTGAATTCAGCTGCTAATGTTTGGAATCCGTTTGCAAAAGTTGAATAGTAACCAACTTTAGAGTATAAAAGTTTAACTAAGTCAACGAGTCCTTCAAGGACTGCTTGTTGTGCAGTAGCATCTAATGTATCTAAATAATCTTGAGGATTGTCTGGGCTTCCATCACCATTTTGATCTACATAAATTAATAAGTGACTAACATTCATTGATTTATAATTGTCATATTGAAGTCTAGCAAGTTCAGATAATTTTTCATAAACGTCTGTACCGTAATGAACTTCATAGTCTTTTAAGTATTGATCACGTAGTTCTGGGTAGACATAGATTTGATTAATTGCTTCTTGATTAGTTCTTGAACCAAATGCAAGTAGTAAGAATTTTTCACGTCCCATTGTTGCTGGGAATCCTGCTGATGCGAAATTATTTGCTGAGAATTGTGAAATAATATCTTCAAACTGTGTTTGATAACTCTTCTTATCGGCTTCAGTGACGCTGTAATCATCTGAATTTAATAAATACTCATTTGATAATAAGTCAAGAGAAATATTGATGCCGTAAGATTTTTCTAAACGAGCATAG
>JBAYCS010000041.1:0-6597 GCA_041668625.1 Acholeplasmataceae bacterium
AAACATGTTAAAAGCGATTAGTGTGTTACACGATATTGGAAAGATTGCGATTGATGATCAAATCTTAAATAAACCTGGGAAATTAAATAATGAAGAATGGGAAAACATTAAACGCCACCCAGAGATTGGATATCGAATTCTATCATCAAGTCCAGAGTATATTCAAATTGCAGAAGACATTTTATATCATCATGAACGTTATGATGGTAAAGGCTATCCAAGAGGCTTAAAAGGCGAGGAAATTCCAATTAGAGCGCGTATCATAACAATTGCTGATTCGTTTGATGCGATGATCTCAGATCGACCTTATCGAAAAGCCTTATCAAAACAAGAAGCGCTTAATGAAATCAAAAAATGTGCAGGTACTCAATTCGATCCAAAAATTGCAGAACTATTTATTGAACTATTTCAAGAAGAAAGAATCGTCTGATTCTTTTTTTTTAAGTGGTTGTCATGTATAATGTTCATGTAATGCTTAGGAGGTTAACATGAAGAGAAAAACGAAAATAATATGTACGATAGGACCCATATCCGAATCAGAAGAAATGCTTGGAAAATTGATTGATGCGGGGATGAATGTTGCACGTCTTAATTTTTCGCATGCTGATCATGAAGAACATGAAAGAAGAATTACTCGCATTCGTAAAGTGTCAAAAGAAAAAAACCGTTTTATTGGTATTTTAGCTGATACTAAAGGACCGGAAATACGTACGGGTGAATTTGAAAATGGTGTTGCTTCTTTTATTCGTGGCGAAAAAGTTGAGGTTTGGAAGAAACCAATAATAGGAAATCGCGATCGTTTTCATATCGCTTGTGATGAACTATTTGAAGATATTAAAGATAATGATTTCTTATTAATCGATGACGGGAAGATGCGTTTAAATGTTTTAAAAGCAACTCCAGATATTTTATATTGCGAAGTTAATAATTCAGGGACAATTAAAACTAAAAAAGGTGTGAATGTTCCTAATGTCAAATTGTCTATGCCTTTTGTCTCCAAAAAGGATCATGATGATATTTTATTTGTTGCAGAAAAAGGCGTTGATATGATCGCATTATCTTTTGTGAGAAGAAAAGAAGATGTATTACAAGTTAGAGAAATACTAAAGAAGATTGGAAAACCAAATATTGAATTGATTTCAAAAATTGAAAATCAAGAAGGTATGGATAATTTAGAAGAAATTCTTGATGTTAGTGATGGCATCATGGTTGCACGTGGTGATTTAGGTGTTGAAGTTTCAACATCCTTAGTTCCACTTTATCAAAAGAGAATGATAAAACTGGCCAATGAAAAGGGCAAACCAGTCATCACAGCCACGCATATGCTTGAATCTATGATGTATTCACCAAGACCAACAAGAGCAGAAGCATCAGATGTTGCGAATGCAATTTTAGATGGGTCTGATGGAATTATGTTATCTGGAGAATCAGCTGCTGGCGAATATCCGATTGAAGCGGTTTTAACAATGGACACCATCGCAAAGGTTATTGAAGAGACAATTCCATATGAAGATCGATTAAAATTATCGATTGCGACAAGCCAACAGACTGTCAATGATGCAATTGGTATTGCTGTAAGTCAGACTGCTCTCGCGTTAAATAAGGTTAAACTCATTGTGGCATTTACTGAAACTGGTGGTACTGCAAAACGCATTTGTAAATTTAGACCTTCAGTTCCAATTATTGCGGTTACTGATAACATAGAAACATGTACAAAATTATCATATTATTGGGGTGTATTTGCAGCCAAAAGAATCAACGTCACAGATTATGCACTTTATGATGACGTAGCGATTGAAGTTGCGAAAGATTTTGGCTTTAAATCAGGCGATACAATCATTATGACTTCTGGTTGGAGACAACAGCATGGTTCAACAAATACTCTTCGAATCATTGATATTCCTTAATAAATTATGGACTCTATTTATATAGAGTCTTTTTTTTCATTTACATTGCAAGTTCTTATACCTTTCATGTATAATTTTCACGTGTGAGGTATGATATGAAATCTTGGATAGGCGATAAACAATTTTATAGAACATTATTCCAAGTGGCTGCTCCACTTGTTTTGCAACAACTCATTACGACATCAGTTCAACTGGTTGATAATGTGATGGTCGGAAGACTCGGAGAATCGTCGATTGGTGCAGTTTCTGTTATTAATCAACTTTACTTTATTGTGATTTTAGTAACGTTTGGTGCTTATGCGGGTGCTGGTATTTTTACGTCACAATTTTTTGGTTCTGGAGATCACGATAAATTAAAACAAACATTTAGATTTAAGCTAATTGTGGGCTCCATGATTGCGTTTTTAGCACTTGTTATTTTTACTTTGTTTGGTGAAAATTTAATTCGTTTATTTACTAGTAATCCAGAAACGATTAAACAAGGATTGGCTTATTTAAATATTGCAAGATGGAGTGCATTTCCTTGGGTGATATCAGTAGCGATATCCAATACATTCCGTGAGATGAGCATTACAAAACCTTTATTATATATATCGATTGTTGCAATCATAACAAATACATTACTTAATTTTCTTTTAATTTTTGGTCTTTTGGGATTTCCTGCTTTAGGTGTAGCAGGTGCTGCGATTGCAACATTTATTTCTAGATTTGTTGAACTTGGTTTAATGATTGTGTTACTTGTTAAAAAGGGTAGTATTTTCTCAACGAAGATGTCGCAAATGATGCATATTCAACCGAAGCTTCTCAAAAGTATGATTATTATGTCTATTCCATTAACACTAAATGAGCTTTTATGGTCTACCGGTCAAACGGCCTTTTTACATGCATATTCTACGAGAGGTGATAGTGCACTTGCTGCACTCAACATTTCAGGAGCAATCTCACAACTTGTATTCGTCACATTTGGTGGGATAGCAACAGCGGTTGCTGTATTAGTAGGTAACACTTTAGGAAAAAACGCATTAGAAGAAGCGAAAGAAAATGCGAAGAAACTCATTGCATTTTCAGTCTTTTTTGCAGCCATAGCAGGTTTTGTGTTATTTATTTTAAGTTTCTTCATTCTAAACATTTATGATGTTGCTGATGCAACTAAAGATATCGCTCGATTTAATATTCGAATCAATGCATTGTTTATTCCAGTTTATTCATTTAACGTAGCGCTCTTTTTCACCTTAAGATCAGGTGGAGACACAAAATCTACATTTCTAATTGATTCGGGTTATATGTGGGTCGTTGCAGTACCGATTGCGATGGTTCTCGCGTATTTCACAGATTTAAGAGTAACCATGATGTTCTTGCTTATTCAAAGTTTAGACTTACCGAAAATGTTTTTTGGACTATCAAGATTTAGAAAAGAACATTGGGTTAAAAACTTAGCATCTGAGCACCGAGAAGTTGATATTTAATACAATTTCATTTAAAAAAAGATATAATATCCATAAAGAAGGTGAGTTTGAGTGAATAAAAAGCCTTATGATTTACATGAAAATGCAATAATTGAAAGAGATAGACAGTTAAATTCAAAAGAAGCGTCAGTTCGAATTATTATTTTTTATGTTTTTTTGGGTTTTGCATGGATTTTAACTTCTGATTATATTGTCGACTTCTTTTTTGATGGCTCTAGTATTTATCAATTGATTCAAAGTATAAAAGGCATCTTGTATGTTTTAATTACTGCTATTGTTTTTTATATCATTATTTATCATCGAATCGATCAATACGTTTCATCATTGATTAATTTAAATCGAGCATATGAAGATCTAGATCAAAGCCACGCGAATTCACTTAAACTTGAAAGCCAACTTTATAAATTAGCATATTATGATGAACTAACAGGTTTACCAAACAAAATCTCTTTACAACACCAAGTGAAAAAGCTTATTGAAAGTGGATCAAATAATAATCAATTTGCTTTTGTCTATTTTGATATTGATGAGTTTAGACATGTCAATGAAATCATGGGGCACTATATAGGCGATCAACTCATTAAATTAGTTGCAGTAAGATTAACAGATAACCTTGGCAAAGATGCAATCATTTCACGCATGAGTGGTGATGAGTTTGTTTTTATCTTACAAACTAACCGTCTTGATGAAGCTAAGAAAAAAATTGATAAAGTTTTCAACTTTCTAAGAGGTAACTATCCATTAAACCATGATGACCACTTTGTTACATTTAGTGTAGGTGTTGCTTTTTACCCTGAACATGGTAGTGATTATATATCTTTGTTAAGACATGCAGATGTTGCACTATCACATGCAAAATCGAATCGTAAAGATCAAGTCGTCATATTTGATATGAAAATGATTGATTTTATTGAAAGTCAGTCGCAACTATCTAACCAGCTTAGAGGAGCTATCACAAATAACGAATTTTCGGTTCATTATCAACCAGTTATGGATATTAATTCGATGGAAGTATCTACAGTTGAAGCCTTACTCAGATGGACAAATCGTGAAGGCAAAAACATACCTCCATTAGATTTCATCCCATTTTCTGAGAAAAATGGTTTTATTCATGATATTACTGAATGGGTATTTCAACAAGCATCAAAAGATTTAAAAGTTTGGAATCAACCTGATGATTTTCAAGTTTCCATCAATTTATCTGCCGTTGTATTATCTGAAAACTTATTTGTTGAACGTATGGCACAGTGGGTCAAAAGATTTAAAGTTAATCCTAAAAACTTTATTTTAGAAATTACAGAAACCGCTGTTATTGATGATATCGAGAAGAGTTTAAGCATTCTAAATCAACTTAAGAATTTAGGATTTACTTTTGCACTAGATGATTTTGGAACGGGATATTCTTCCTTAACTTATCTTCAAAGACTTCCGATAGATATTGTAAAAATAGATCGTTCGTTTATTTCATCGATTTTTGATAACCAAGCTGATATTTTTATTTTAAAAGCGATGGTTGATTTAGCACATCATTTAGAAATGAAAGTAGTTGCTGAAGGTATTGAGACAAAAGCTCAACATGATTTGATGAAAAAACTAAGTATTGATTATGCTCAAGGATATTATTATAGTAAACCAGCAATTCAAAGTGAGATTATCGAGCGATTTGAGCAATTTAAGTAATTCATGTAAAAGTGTGGTTCTATTAGAATCACACTTTTTAATTAACTTATGGTATGTTATAATTTTATTTATAAGGAGATAAATCTAATGCCAAATAAAGAGTTAATAAACAAACTTGCTAAACTTGCAGTTCGAGTTGGAGCAAATGTTCAAAAAGATCAAGTCGTTTTTATTAGAACTTCTACTGAAGCAAAGGAAATTGTCAGAGAAGTCGTTGAAGAAGCATATCTTGCAGGAGCTAGACGTGTTTTCGTTGGTTGGGGTGATGATTATGTGAGTCATAGTGGTTTTATTCACATGGCAAAAGAAGAATTAGAAATCATTCCAGCTTGGTTAATTGAACAATACAAAGAATTTGTCGATCAAGGTGCTTGTTTAATTTCTATAGTCTCACCGATGCCAGGATTAAATGCAGATGTCGACCCTAAAAAAGCTCAAGCAGCCGATATTGCTGCTCAAAAAGCTTTAAGTTTCATGAGAGAACATACGATGGGAAATAAAACACAGTGGACCATCATTGGTGCATCAAATCCGATTTGGGCAAAAAAAGTATTTCCAAATTTAGGAGAAGCTGAAGCGGTTGAAAAATTATGGGAGGCTATCTTTGATGCTTCTCGTGTCCGTTTAGCAACAGATCCAATTAAAGAATGGGAAACTCATAATGAGATTTTATTAAAACATAATCAATTACTTAATCGTTACAATTTTAAACACCTTCATTTTAAAAACAATAAAGGTACAGATTTAATCGTCGAACTTGTTAAAGACCACGTTTGGGCAGGCGGAGGAGAACATGCTGCTAATGGTGCCTATTTTAATCCAAATATTCCAACAGAAGAAACATTTACAATGCCTTATAAATTTGGGACTCGCGGGAAAGTTTATGCGACTAAACCTTTAAATTATCAAGGTAAGTTGATTGAAGACTTCTGGTTAGAGTTTAAAGATGGAAAAGTTGTCGATTTTGATGCAAAGAAAGAAAAAAACACCTTAGAAAACTTATTAAATACCGATGAAGGAAGCCGTTATATTGGAGAAATTGCACTGATTAGTCATGATTCACCAATTTCAAATACGAATATTTTATTCTTAAATACCTTATTTGATGAAAATGCTTCATGTCATATGGCACTCGGTAGAGCTTATCCGATGAATATTAAAAATGGTATGAATTCATCTTTAGAAGACTTAATTAAACGAGGCTATAATAATTCAATGGTTCACTCAGATTTTATGTTTGGTAGTGAAGACATGGAAATTATGGGGCTTACACAAGATGGCAAAGAAGTTCAAGTCTTTTCTAAAGGAAACTTTGTGATTTAGCAAATACCCCGTTTGGGGTATTTTTTAAACCAGTACCCTCTTGATCTACCACCGCCACCAGAAATTCTAAAACCTCGACCTGAAGAGATAAAAACTAAAGGTATAAATGCGTTTGGCAAAAAGATAATGATGATAATCCATAACCAAATTGGCATATTATAAAAGAAGTCATCATTTTCAGTTGGAAGTTTTCCGAAATAAGTATACTGATTTTCTAAATA
>JBAYCS010000042.1:0-6522 GCA_041668625.1 Acholeplasmataceae bacterium
ATGGGTCAATTTTCCGGTGGTCTCGGTGGGTTCGGCTTTTAATGTATCCTAAAATTCTAAGACAAATCATCGAGGATTTGGAAAAACTTCCAGGTATTGGTGAAAAAACTGCAGAAAGACTTGCCTTACATTTGGCAACAACGACAGAAGATGAAGATATTCTGTCTTTTTCATCGCATTTAGCCAGTTTAAAATCAGAAATTAAATCATGCAAGGTTTGTCACATGATTACTGATCATGACATGTGTGAGATTTGTTCTAATCCACTTAGAGATCATGATCAGCTCATGGTGGTTTCTGATGCTAAAGATGTATTTGCACTAGAAAAAATGAAAAGTTACACAGGTGTTTATCATGTTTTAGGAGGACTTATTGATTTTTCTAGAGGTATTACCGATAAAGAGTTGAATATTGAAACACTAGAGCATAGAATAAAAGACATCAAAGAAATGATAATTGCGACTAATGGAACTGTTGAAGGTGAGATGACAGCTAAATATTTGAAATCACTATTCTTAAGTCCAGATCTTAATATTACAAGATTAGCTTATGGGTTACCTGTAGGTGCAGATTTAAAATATGCGGATGAATTAACGCTTGCAAAAGCGGTAGAAAATAGAAAGCCATATTAGGAGGCGTAATGATGTGGGATGTCGTTAAAAATTTCTTTATGAATATTTTTGGATCAATCAATGGTTATCTGATGGAAACATTAAACCTTGATGGGTTATTTTTAGGACTATACGAACAATATGTTCAACCCATTCCAGAATTATTTAAAATTCTTGGCGCAGTCTTTTTATTGATTGTGATTGTTTTAGGTGTGATTAGTTTTGTTAAAAAAATGCTAAAACTCTTTATTGTAATCGCGATCATCATGGCTATTGTCTTTTTTGCCTCACAATATGCATAAAAATAATGCTTGCAAAATAAGATAACATAGTATACAATAGATACGATTTTAGGAGGCATAGGATGAATGACAAATTGAAATCACTGGCTATGATCGAAATTGCCGAAGAATTATTGAAGGCAAGTGCTACACCCATAACAATTCAAGACTTAATGAAACAGTCTGCAGAAATTAAAGGTGTAGACCCAAAAGATGTTGACCGGTTGACACAACTATACATGGACATCACCCAAAGCGCAAAGTTCGTTTATTGCGGGGATGATCAATGGGATTTAAAAGAAAGAAATCTCGAATTATGGGACAAAGACGGATACGCTTTTGTGCATGCCGATGAAATTGAACCAGATGAAGAAGAAGATCTAGACTTTACCGAATATACACTTGAAGAAGTGGAAGAAGACGAAGTTGAAGTTGATGAAGAGGAAGAAGTAGAAATCGATGAAGAAATAAAGGAAGAAAAAGCCTATATTGAAATTGATTTACCTATTAAATCAACGGATGAAGACGATGGTGAAGATGAAGTAGAAATCGAATATGATAAAGAAGATTATGATGAAGATGATTATAATGAAATCATGGACGACTACGAAGATATGTACGACGAATAGTAAAGATTAAGCGGACAACCAAGCGTTTTCCGCTTTATTTTATGGAATTTTTGATAGAATGAATAAGGGGTAAGTTTATGGAAAATTATTTAGAATATATTGGTTATTTAGCATCACTTATTGTCTTGATTTCGTTACTGATGAGTTCAGTAAAAAAATTAAGATGGATTAACATGATTGGTTCACTGATTTTTGGAACATACGGTTTTTTAATTAATTCTTATCCGGTTGCTATTATGAATTTAGGCATTGTCATCATTAACATTTATTATTTAGTTCAAATGTATGGTAATAAAGACTATTTTCAACTTTTAGAAACATCAGAAAATGATGCATATTATGAACGGTTTAAATCGTTCTATGAATCTGAAATCAAGTCTTTTATGGATCAAGATGAAACGTTTAGTACAAAAGGTAGTTTTAAAGTGTTTGTCTTAAGAAATATGGTACCTGCAGGGTTACTTGTTGGGACTATAGAGTCACACACACTAAATATCTCAATTGATTATGTGACTCCTCAATATCGCGACTTTAAGATTGCTAGTTTTTTATTTAATGATCAAAAAGCTTTTTTTCAAGGTAAAGGCATTGACACATTGAAAACAAAACCAGGTAATGAAAAACATGAAAAGTATTTGAAAAAAATTGGCTTTCACTTAGAAATTGAAAATGAAAAGCGAGTCTATATTAAAAAACTTTCCTAACTTTTTATCGTTGCAAGTATTCAATCATTTGATATAATATAAAAGGGCACACCTAAGAGTCTCCTATTTGTGGGAGACTCTTTTCTATTTAAAAAACATGGAGGATTTTGTCATGGCTAAATATATATTTGTAACAGGTGGGGTTGTTTCAAGTTTAGGTAAAGGAATTACGGCATCAGCGATTGGACAGCTTTTAAAAAGTCGTGGGTTAAAAGTATTTATGCAAAAATTTGATCCATATATTAACGTGGATCCAGGAACGATGAGCCCCTATCAACATGGCGAAGTTTTTGTGACCGAAGATGGTGCAGAAACGGATTTAGATTTGGGTCATTATGAACGATTTATTGATGAAAATTTAAATCGTCATTCAAGTATTACGACAGGTAAAATTTATCAAACAGTTTTAAAGAGAGAAAGACGAGGAGATTATCTAGGAGCAACAGTTCAAGTGATTCCTCATATCACAGATCAGATTAAAAAGAAGTTAGTAGATGTTGCCAAACATACAAATCCTGATGTCGTGATTACTGAAATTGGAGGGACTGTTGGTGATATTGAATCATTACCATTTTTAGAAGCGATTCGCCAAGCTCGTCGTGATTTTGGGTTTCATAATACACTCTATATTCATAACACATTAGTGCCTTATTTAAAGGCGGCGAATGAAATTAAGACGAAACCCACACAACATAGCGTGAAAGAACTTATGAGTCTTGGAATTCATCCAGATATTATTATGTTAAGAAGCGAAATAACGATTTCTGATGAAGTCAAAGATAAAATTGCTCTTTTCTGTGATGTGGATAAACACGCTGTCTTTGAATCGGTTGATGTTGATGTTTTATATGAAGTCATCATCAATTTACATAAGCAAGGTATCGATGATTGGATTTTAAAGCATTTTGATTACGAGAAAGAACCTGCTGACGTTTCGGCTTGGCAAGATTTAGTTCATACGATTAAGCATCCTGAAGGAGAACTAAAAATTGGATTAGTAGGTAAATATGTACAACTTCATGATGCTTATCTATCAGTATCTGAAGCATTAAAGCATGCTGGATATTATCATAAACAAAAAGTGTCGATTAAATGGATTAATGCAGAAGATGTAGATGATGAAAATATTGGTCTTTATGTTTATGATTGTGATGGTATTTTAGTACCTGGTGGATTTGGACAAAGAGCAACTAACGGAAAACTCGCTGCAATTAAATATGCAAGAGAAAACAATATCCCATTCTTAGGATTATGTTATGGGATGCAACTTGCCGTGATTGAGTTTGCTCAACATGTTCTAAACATCAAAGATGCAAATTCTACTGAAATTGATCCACAAACGTCAAATCCTGTGATATCTCTACAAAGAGGAAGAAACAGTGATGAAGACTTAGGTGGAACTTTAAGGCTAGGAAGTTACGATTGTGAAATCAAAGAGCATACAAAAGCATTTGAAGCCTATCAGACGAATTTAATCAACGAAAGACATCGTCACAGATTTGAATTTAATAATCGATACTTAGAGCAATTTGAAAAAAGCGATATGGTCATTTCCGGATATAATAGCGAATATCATTTGGTTGAGATGGTAGAATTAAAAAATCATCCTTGGTTTATTGCAGTTCAGTTTCATCCAGAGTTTAAATCAAGACCACTTAGACCACATCCACTTTTTAGCGATTTTATTTTAGCTTCAAAACACTATAAAAAAGAAGCAACAAAATAGTCTGAATTGATGTTTGTGAAAGTGTGTTATTCATTGATAAAAGGGGTTTATTGTAATATAATAAGAATGTTGAAATATTCATATAGGAGGAATATATAATGTCAGTCGTATCTGCAAGAGAAATGCTTTTAAAAGCACATAAAGAAGGTTATGGGATCGCACAGATCAATATTAATAACTTAGAATGGATTAAAGCTGTTTTAACAACAGTTGAAGAATTAAAATCACCAGTCATTATTGGTGTATCTGAAGGTGCAGCAAAATACATGGGTGGTTATCGTAATGTCATGGCGATGATTCATGAACTTGATAAGTTCTATAATGTAACTGTACCCGTTGCAGTTCACTTAGACCACGGAACTTATGAAGGTTCATATAAGGCTTTAGAAGCAGGATTCACATCGATTATGTTTGATGGATCTCATTATCCATTTGCTGAAAACTTAGAAAAAACAAAAGAGATTGTTGCAGCATGCCATGCTAAGGGCGTTTCAGTTGAAGCTGAAGTAGGATCAATCGGTGGTGAAGAAGATGGTGTCATTGGTATGGGCGAAATCGCTGATCCAAAAGAATGTGCAGCCATTGCAGCAACCGGTGTTGATATGTTTGCCGCAGGTATTGGTAATATCCATGGGAAATATCCAGCAAATTGGAAAGGCTTAAACTTTGAAGTTCTAGAGGAAGTACAACGTGTCACAAACAGTATTCCACTTGTATTACATGGTGGTACTGGTATTCCTGAACATATGGTTAAAAAAGCAATTAGTCTTGGTGTATCTAAGATTAATGTAAATACTGAATTACAACTTGCCTTTGCAGCAGCCACTCGTAAATATATCGAAGCTGGCAAAGATTTAGAAGGCAAAGGATTTGATCCAAGAAAACTTCTTAACCCAGGTTATGAAGCTATTAAACAAGTCATTCGTGAAAAGATTTTAATGTTTGGTTCAGATAACAAAGCGATTTAGGTGATATGATGCGTGATGAACGAGTCTATCACGAGTATGCAAACTGGAAGATTGAAAACCATGAATTATTAAAATATCTCATTGAATCGAATTCGGATTTAATCTTGAGATTTAAACATGTTTTAGATGTTACAGATTATCTTTATGATAGGTTGATTGATGATCATAATTATACAGATGAAGAAGACCAAATATTCGAAACTGGATTTTATTATGTCTTAGATCAACTGGATCAAATAAGCCGCTTACTCAAAGATAATTATCAAAACGATATTAAAGATTTAGAAAAAAGAGCGAAGGATGTCAATTTATTATTAGCAGCCATTGATTTTCAAAATGAACTTGTCTCCTTAGAATCTTATGAACAAAAAGATTTAGAATCTTTGATTAAATTTGAGGAAGAGCTACTAAAAATTCTTCAAAATAAACATGAAGTTCCTAAAGATATGTATCAAAAGCTTGACGATATCACATTTGAGATGTTTCAAAGGCTCGATGTTGAATATTTTCCAATCGATGACATATTTTTAGAAATCGCAGATGAGCTTGGCATACTCTAATCTATTTAGCGCTTAGGTTATCCTAAGCGCTATATTTATAGGGTTTATGTTATGATAGTGATAAATGGAGGACAAATATGTTTAATGAACTAATCAATCTTCAAAAAACTTTTTATAGAAGTGGTAAAACGAAAGAATTTGGTTTTCGAATGAAACAACTGACGCTTCTTTATGAAGTGATTAATCAATACGAAGACCAAATTATTGAAGCATTATATCAAGATTTAGGTAAATCTTCTTTTGAAGCATATTTAACGGAGATTGGTGTTGTAAAAAAAGAAATTAAAGATATGATGAAACATCTAAAAGGGTACATGAGGCCTACACGAGTCAAACATGGTATCTCTTTATTTAAAGCAAAAAGCATGTTATATCAAGAGCCATATGGGACAGTTTTGATCATTGCACCATGGAATTATCCTTTCCAATTGGCGATTGCCCCATTAATCGGTGCGATAGCTGCAGGGAATACAGCAGTTATTAAGGTGAGTGAATATGCTTCACATACTGAAAAAGTGATTCAGTCAATGATTGAAAACACATATCCTTCTGAATACGTTAAAGTCATTACTGGTGGTATTGAAGAAAGCCAAGCAATTTTAAGCGAACATTTTGATTATATCTTTTTTACTGGAAGTCCCGAAGTTGGGAAAATTGTGATGAGAAAGGCAAGTGAACATTTAACTCCAGTGACTCTTGAGCTTGGAGGAAAAAGCCCTGCACTTATCAATGATACGAAAGATATGCCTTTAATTGCCAAAAGAATCACGTATGGAAAATTTATTAATGCAGGTCAAACATGCATTGCACCTGATTATATATGGGTAAAAGAAGAGTTAAAAGATCAATTGATTATAGACATAAAAAAAGCCATCACCATGTTTTATGGCAACGACCCGATAAATCATAAGGATTATCCAAAAATTATTAGTTTGAAACATTACCAAAGATTGATTCAATTGATCAATTTGGACAAAGTGGTTTATGGTGGACGTTATAACAATCAAAAAATCGAACCAACCTTATGTGATCAAATCACTTGG
>JBAYCS010000043.1:0-6504 GCA_041668625.1 Acholeplasmataceae bacterium
AATAACCAAATACTCGGTTATAACCAACTTTTAAGTTTTTAATTCCGGTTTTCTCTCGTTCTTTTTGTTCAAATTCAGTTAACCAAGATTCACCTGATGTTCCAATATGTCTAAGTTCATCTAATGTTTGATCATAACCCTCTTTAATTAAGTTACCTTCTTTTAAGGTCATGGGTGGTTCTTCATAAATGGCTTGATCTAAAAATAGAGTTAACTCTTCGTGAGCATCAATTTGATCACATAAGGTATTTAACATTGGATGATGATATCTTAATAGCGCATCTTTCAATAAAGGAACTTGAGATAGTGAATGTTTTAATTGAATTAAATCTCTTCCGTTGACAGTATCAAAACTGATTCTTCCAACAATGCGATTTAAATCATAGATCTCTTTTAAGGCAGTAACTAAAGACTCACGCGGACCAAAAGGTCTAAGTGCATCAATATAATCATATCTTAAGTTTAGTTGGTCTATGTCATAAAGAGGATTTAGCATCATATGTTTTAGCATACGTGCTCCCATCGCTGTCTCACATCCATCAAGCCAATAAAGGAGTGTTGTTTGTTTTTGATCGACTAAAGACTCCGTAATTTCCAAACTCTTTTTAACCCTGTAATCCACACGCATTTGGCTTTTGTGCATCATCACTTCAACTTGCATCAAATGATCAATCGTATGTTTTTGTGTGCCAACAATATAATGAATTAAATGACTCATGGCTCGTTTTTGTTCACGATCAAGATGTTCTAAAGCTTTTAGTTCTAAAGGGGTTAAGTCATCTGAAAATGAAACAAGACGTTCAACATCTTTTAAGTCTTTAATAAATCTTTCATCGAATCGAGATGGTAGTACAACTTCGATAATGCCTAAATCTTTGATTAAATCAAATGCTTCATGCTTTTCTAATCCATCGGTTAAAAATGATTCACCTGTTGATAAATCAATTGTTGAAACAATATATCCTTTTTCTGTAAGTAAAACATTCGCGATAAAATTATGGTCGTTCTCATTTAAAATGCCATCTTCTAAAACTGTACCTGGTGTAATTAAACGAATAACTTTACGTTCAACTAATCCTTTTCCAGGTTCAGTAATTTGCTCAGCAATCGCAATCTTAAAACCTTTTTCAATAAGCTTTTGGATATAAGCTTTTGCTGCATGATAAGGAATGCCACACATCGGAACTTTCTCACCAGCATCTCTTGAGGTAAGCGCAATTTCTAAAACTTTCGATGCCAATATGGCATCATCAAAAAACATTTCGTAGAAATCACCTAATCGAAAAAAGACTATCGCATCAGCGTAGTCTTTCTTAATATCCAAATATTGTTGCATCATAGGTGTAAATCTTTTTTTATCCATATGGATACCTCTAATTCTTTAAATACCTAACCCACTAATAAGTTGGTGATAGTAATCTAGAATACCCGTACCACCAATTTCAATTTGATTAAGCCATCTTGCGTGAGCTGGTAAAAAATTTGGTGCAAAGTAAGTGATGATTCCATAAATTAAATAGAATAAAACAAGCGATAATATGCCAACTACAACCCATAAAATGATTGTTTTCTTCTTACTCATGGGTTGTTTCTCGCCTTTAATTTTTTTAGGTTTATCTTCCTTTTTTTCTTTTTTCTGATTTGTTTCTTCTTCCATCATTTTCTTTTCTTCTAAAGTTTCTTCTTTGATGGCTTTCTTTAATGATTTAGAACTACCATAAAATTCAGCAGCGTTAATAATCAGTGGATCTTTTTCTTCAAACTCTACTGGTTTTTCTATTTCAACTTCAACTTGCTCTTTGACTTCTTCTTTTTTCAAACTTTCAGCTAAAGATTCAACGGATTTACGGAGTAGTTTAACTTCACGAATGAGTTCAGATAAATCAACGGATTGCGAAACATATTGAACGTCTGAACGTGGGCGAAGAGGTTCTGCTTCATAAAAACTCTCAGTTTTTTGTGGAACTTTGTTATCTTCAAGCATATCCATTTCTTTTTCGTAAACTTCTTTAGAATCTGGAGTGTAATAAGATTCTTTAGTTTCTTTTGCATTCGATAATACATATTCAATAATTTCTTCTTTTTTAAGTTCAGTAGAAGCTTTAATATCATGATCGATTGCAAATCTTTGCATCAAGATCACAGACATTTTTTTAATTTGCTTTTCGAGTTCATCATTATGTTCCTTACGATCTTTCAACTCTTGAATAATAATGTCTGCGAGTTCGTTTTTCTTCAATCGTCTAGGTACATCTACATCATACTTTAATCCGAAATCACGAACTTCACCAAGTGTTGAACTCTTAAAAAGAACAGGTCTGATACGTTCTGGAGTTAGTCCATCAATCTTTCCTGGGGCATCAAAAAATAGATGCTTGATCGCACGATTATATGTTTTTAAATCAGGAAGTTCTAATCCAACACTTCTCACATGAGAAAGGCTTTGGTCATAGAGATGTTTAAAATCAAGAGGTGTCACTTTCTTATCAAGCATGTATCCAAATAAGTCGACCCATAAGTCTTCTAGATAATACTTAAATAGTTCCAGGTCATCGTAAAAAATAAGAAGGTTTTCTAATTGAGTTTCTGTAAATTCTGCAAACCAAGATAACCGGTAATTGAGCTCATCAGCAAGTGTCAGACGTGATTTTCTTGTTTCAGCAACTCTCTCTCTAAGTAATTCTCTTAAAACGTAGATTCTAAGTTCTCTAGGGATTGTTAACCCTAGTTCAGTAAAAAACTTATAGACAAAATCAGCTGGTAAATAAATGATGGTTTTTAATAAATCATCCACTCTAAATTCTTTATTTCCAACAAAGACTTTACTCTCGCGTGTTAATCTTGGCATAAAAATACCTCCATAGTGACCCTTTGTATTTATAATACAATGAAATGGCCTAATTATCAAGTTGTTTAAAATCATAACAACAAAAAAAGGCTAAATAAGCCTTATTTTTCAAAATCCATTTCAATACCGTCTTGGATTATATCTTGGATTGCTTGTAGCATATCATTTATATCGCTTTGTAAAGCCATATACTCCGACATTAAAGGAAATTCTTCAATCTCTTGGTATAATGCGTCAAACTTTTGTTGAAATGTATGGACAGCTTCTACTTTTCCAATCTCTTTCGCATTCACCAGCTGTTTTTGAATCGCTTTGAGTTGCTGAATTTTTGTCTTAATCTCTTTATGTTCATTAATCAATTTCTCAATTTTTTTATAACGAATAATCTCCTCATTCTCTTTAATCATTTGAATGAGTTTTTCTTTTTCGCTCATATGGCTTCACCTAATAAAAACCAAGTTTTAGCTTCAGTAACTTTCACTAATACAATTGAACCAATTAAACTTTTGTCGCCTTTAAAATTCACAAGTTTATTATGAGAAGTATAACCAGCTAAAATATTTTCATCATACTTTGAAACCCCATCGACTAACACTGACACTGTTTGACCTAAAAAACGTTGATTCCCTTTCAAATACCCAGCATTAATCACTTCATTCAATCTATACAACCGATCTTTCTTTTCATCCTCTGGTGTTAAATCTTCAAATGAGGCTGCGGGAGTGCCTTCTCTTTTTGAAAAGACAAATGTATATGCGCCTTCAAATTGAGCTTTCAAAACTAAATCCATCGTTTCTAAAAAGTCTTCTTCTGTCTCTCCTGGAAATCCAACAATAATGTCTGTCGTAATTGATATTCCAGGAACATTTTCTTTCAATTCATTTAGTTTATCAAGATATGACTCTTTCGTATAGTGACGATTCATCTTTTTTAAAACTCGATTAGATCCTGATTGAACAGGCAAATGGAAAAATGGCATAATATGCTTTCCATCACGCATCGCATGCATCGTTTTTAAATCAAGGTCATGAGGATGACTCGTTGTAAAACGAATTCGTTCAATCCCTATTTTATCTAAATCCCTAAGTAAATCTCCAAACGTATAATTCATATCTTTAAAATCTTTACCGTATGCATTCACATTTTGGCCTAATAGTGTAATTTCTTTGTAGCCTTGGTTTTTTAGTTCAATGACTTCTTTAATAATTTCATCTTGATGTCTCGAACGTTCTTTACCTCTTGTATAAGGCACAATGCAATATGTACAAAATTCATCACAGCCAAACATGATATTGACCCACGCTTTGTAAGTATGGTTTCTTACCTTGGGTAGGTTTTCAACAATATCACCTTCTTGAGAATAAACTTCAATAACTCTTTCTTTACTAAACATCGAAGTTTCGATGTACTCAGGAAGTTTATAAATATTATGTGTTCCAAAGACTAAATCAACATGTTGATAAGTCTTTAAAATACGCTCAATCACATATTCTTCTTGGGCCATGCATCCTGCTAAACCTAAAATAAGATTCGGGTTTCTTCTTTTATACGCTTTTAAGCGTCCAAGTTCTCCCCATATCCGATTTTCAGCATTTTCACGAATGGCACAAGTGTTTAAGATAATAACATCGCTTTCATCTTCAGTTAAAGCCTTTGTAAAGCCCATGCCCTCTAGTATACCAGCCATGATCTCACTATCCGCTTCATTACCTTGACACCCATACGTATGAATTTGATACGTTTTATGATAACCAAGATGTTGATGGTTCTCATGAAGTTCAAATTTTAGTTCATGAACATCTGATTTATTGCGCTTACGTGCATCTTTTAAATTGGGTTTGAAATATTTTTCAATATCTATTTTGCTCATAAAATCACCTGCAGTCATTATACAAGAAAAAACAGTATTTTTATACTGTTTCACTTTCTATATGTATTCTCTCTATTTTTTTAGTTATGAAATCAAGGAAAACAGCGTTCAATTGCGCAGCTCCAACTTCAACTTCATTTGGAATTGAAAAGCCATTTAAAAAACGGTCTAATACAATATCACGCTTGACACCAATAACACCATTGAGCGGTCCCGTCATCCCAACATCAGTGATATAGAGTGTCCCATGAGGTAATACTCTTTCATCAGCGGTTTGAATATGCGTGTGTGTTCCTACGATTGCGGTTGCTTTTCCGTCTAAATAATGACCTAAAGCCACTTTTTCAGATGTAGCCTCAGCGTGGATATCGACTAAACTAAAATCCGCATTAACATTTTTAAGTTCTTCTTCAACTGTTATAAATGGGCATAAAAGATTAGCATTCATAAATGTACGACCTAAAGCATTAATCACATGTAATTTTTTACCATTAAAGTTAATGACAATAGATCCAGTCCCTGGCGCTTCACGAAAATTGATTGGGCGAACAACATTTGATCCATCAATGAATTCAAAGAGTTCGCGATTACCCCATACCCAATTTCCCATGGTGATTGCAGCAACCCCTAATTCCATGAGTTCTTTATAAATCCTTTTATTGATGCCTCGACCAGATGCTGCATTTTCAGCATTTACAATAATTAAATTTGGACGATATTTATCTTTTAAATCAGCTAAATGATTCTTTAGCATGTCGAGTCCAAGTTGACCATAAATATCTCCGACAAATAATACTTTCATACCATTACCTCATTTCTAACAAAAAGAGGCCGCAGCCTCTTATTTTGCAATGTCTGTGGCACGAGTTTCACGAATGACAGTCACCTTGATTGTGCCAGGGTACGTCATTTTTTCTTCGATTTGTTCCTTAATTTCACGTGCTACTTTAAATGTTGATAGATCATCAATTTGATCGGCTTTCACGATAACGCGAATTTCACGACCTGCTTGAATAGCAAATGATTTTTCAACACCTGGTATTTCATTTGAAATGGTTTCGAGCTGTTCGAGTCGTTTGATATAATTTTCCATTGATTCGCTTCTTGCACCTGGACGAGCTGCCGATAATGCATCCGCTGCAGCAACTAAAACTGCAATGATACTCTCAGCATCTTTATCACCATGATGTGATGCAATCGCATCAATAACTTCTTTTGGTTCTTTATAACGATTCACGAGGTTTACACCAATTTCAACATGTCCACCTTCGACTTCATGGTCAACCGCTTTACCGATATCATGAAGGAGTCCTGCACGACGTGCTAACATTTCATCTTCTCCAATTTCAGCAGCTAATTTACCTGCCAAAAATGCTGTTTCAATGGAATGTTTTAATACGTTTTGTCCATAACTAGTTCTAAAACTTAAACGACCTAATAATTTCACTAAGTCTGGATGAATTCTTCCAATACCTACTGTAAAGACTGCATCTTCACCCGCTTCGCGAATGAACATATCAACTTCAACTCTAGCTTTTTCCACGACTTCTTCAATCCGTCCTGGATGAATTCTTCCATCTGATACTAATGTGGTTAATGCCCGTTTAGCGATTTCTCGTCTAATTGGATCAAATCCACTAAGAACGACTGCTTCAGGTGTATCATCGATGATAAGGTCAACACCGGTTAATGCCTCTATGGTGCGAATATTGCGTCCTTCTCTACCAATGATTCTCCCCTTCATGTCATCGTTTGGCAAATCGACAACTGAGACTGTTCTTTCGGT
>JBAYCS010000044.1:0-6394 GCA_041668625.1 Acholeplasmataceae bacterium
GACTTCATTTCGATAAGTTGGACTAACCGTATTAATTTTGGTTGCTCTTTCAATCGCAGCTTTCATGAAATTAACACGTTCAAAGTGAATATACGTGTAATTGAAGTCTGTATTAAAAAACCGGCTCACAAAGGTATCAAATGATCCTTGGTACTCAAGATTATGAATAGAATAAAGCGTGTGGATACTAAAATAAGAATCATTTTGATGACGATAATGTTCATCTAAAAGATAAGGAACCATACCTGTTTGCCAATCATTTAAATGAAGAATTTGTGGATAAAAATCAATGGCTCTCATTGCTTCTAAGATAGCATATGAAAAACAAGAAAAACGTTCAGCATCATCACTATAGCCATAGAGAAGTTCTCTTTCAAAGTAATGCATGTTTTGAACGAAAATATAGTCAATACCTTCATGTGTTAATGAAAATAAGATGACAATGGTTTCTAGTCCGCCAAACTTGATAGGAAATCTTGCCAGTTCAACCATTTTTTCGTGATGCTTAGAAATTTGTTTGTAGTATGGCGTGATGATTTTAACATCATGACCTAAACTTTTGAGTGATTTTGGTAAAAAATAAGCCATGTCAGCAAGTCCACCGGTTTTGCTAAATGGATAAGCTTCAGCACTGCAAAATAGTATTTTCATCAAATCACCTTCTTTTCATATATTTTATCATTCTATATCTATAATTATAGACTATGAAACCGGTTTTAGCAACCAAACCCGAGCCAATTGCTTTTTTATTATTCTTAAGTTATTGAAGAAAATAAGTCAGTCGTGATATACTTTAAGAAATATGCGACGGGAGATGTTTTTATGATAAAAGAAAAATCATGCGGCGCAGTCATATTTAGAAAGCATCAAAATTCTTATCAATTTATGATTATTCAACAACGGTTTGGTCTACACTTTGGGTTTCCCAAAGGTCATGTTGAAGAAAATGAGAGTGAATTGATGACCGCAAAACGAGAAGTAAAAGAAGAAGTTGGGTTAGATATTAAAATCTTTGAACACTTGAGAGATGTCACAAGTTATAATCCTAAACCCTCCGTATCAAAAGAAGTGGTTTATTTTCTCGCGGAAGCAACTTCAGAAGAAATTAAACTTCAAGAAGATGAAGTGGATTTAGCCATGTGGGTTAATCAAGATGATGTATTAGATAAACTCACCTATGACAGTGATAAACATATATTTACAAATCTATTAAAGAAAGCGAAACTACATGGATAAAAATTTAATGGATTACTTGCATCAGCAAATTATTCCGAAATATAAAAATTTAGATGCAGCACACCAAATTGATCATGTTGAACAAGTCATTCATGATGCCTTATTCATTGCTAGAAGTCACCATGTCGATTTAGATATGGTCTACGTGATTGCATGTTTTCATGATTTAGGATTACTTGTTGATCGAAAAAGTCACCATTTGATTGGTGGAAAGATGTTGGAAGATGATCTGATGATTCAATCTTATTTTAGAGAAGAAAATATCAAAATCATGAAAGAAGCCATTGAAGATCATCGAGCTTCGATTGAATATCCACCAAGAAGTATTTATGGAAAAATCATTGCAGAAGCTGACCGTAATCTAGACCCAATGACAATTTTAAAGCGAACGATTCAATATGGATTAAAACATTCTAATGAACTTAGTAAAGAAGCACAACTAAAACGAGCATATGACCACATTTTAGAAAAATATGGACCACATGGATATCTCAAATTATGGCTTCGTACAGAACAAAATGAAAGAGGACTTCAAAAAATCCACATGCTTTTAGAGAACAAATCTCATTTGCTGGATATTCTAAATCAAATCTATGACGAAATTGAAAAATAATCCAATTTTGTCATTTTTTTATCTTTATTTTATGTTACAATGTTTCTGTAAGAAAACGTTTACATTTTAAGGAAAGAAACATGATTGTAGGAACTGTAAAAGAAGTTAAGAGCAATGAATTTCGCATTGGTCTTACACCAAGTAGTGTACGTGAATATGTGCATCATGGTCATCAAGTATTAGTAGAATCTAATGCAGGGGTTAACGCTGGTTTTACGGACGCTGAGTATCAAGCTGCAGGAGCTCAAATCGTTAATAAAGCTTATGAAGTATGGAAAAAATCAGATATGATTGTTAAGGTTAAAGAACCTTTGGAATCAGAATTTAGTTATTTAAGAGAAGGATTGTTATTATATACATACCTTCACCTTGCTGCAAATGAAGCATTAACTCATGCATTGATCGAATCAAAAACTCAAGCAGTAGCATATGAAACCATTATGTTACCCGATGGATCACTTCCTTGCTTGAAACCGATGAGTGAAGTTGCTGGACTTTTAAGTGTCATTGAAGGAGCAAAACATCTAGAAAAGCCTTTTGGCGGAAGTGGCGTGCTCATTTCAGGTGTTCCAGGCGTTCCTGGTGCTAAAGCTGCAATTATTGGTGCAGGTGTAGTTGGCGAAAATGCACTAAAGATGCTTGTAGGTATGGGTGCTGATGTCACAGTTCTTGATGTCAATTTAAAGAAATTAACTTATCTTGATGACATTTATGGAAACCGGATTAAGACACTATTTAGTAGTTCTGATAATATTGAACGTGCGGTTACTGAAGCAGATTTAGTCATTGGTGCTGTATTACTTCCAGGAGCAAAAGCGCCAAAACTAATTAAACGTGAATATTATAAAAAAATGAAGCCAGGTAGTGTGATTGTGGATGTTGCGATTGACCAAGGTGGTTCAACTGAAGTTTCTAAAGCAACTTATCATGATAACCCAACATATGTTGTCGATGGCATTATTCACTACACAGTAGCTAATATGCCTGGTGCAGTACCACGGACTTCAACGATTGCATTGAATAATGCGACTTTGAAGTATGGTTTAATGATTGCTGATCTTGGGCTAGATATTGCAATGAATCGCTCTGAACCTTTAAAATTAGGGGTCAATGTTTATCAAGGAAATTGTACTTGTGAAGGTGTATGTGAAGCCTTCAATCTTGATTACGTTCATCTTGGATAAATACAATAGGTGGCTTTCAAATGGAAGCCACCTTTTCTTTTTATAATTTATTTTTTAGTTGGAAATTCAAACCATATAGCGTATAATAGGTCATAAGGAGCTTTTGATATGAGACTGAGAGAAGAGTTAGGTCGTATTGGCCTTCGCATCGTATTTAACCCAAAATTTAAGTTCGTGTTTAATTATCATAATTTCGATCCAAATCGCAAGGAACCTTATTTTTTAGTGGGCAATCATGCTTCATTAAACGATCCTTTATATGTTGAAATGAATTTGAAGTATTACCCTTATCCGGTAGCAGCTAATTTATTATACACACAACCATTAATGCGTTTTGCACTGACTAAAATCGTGACATCTATTCCTAAACGTAAAGGCCAAAGTGATACTCAAACAATTCGAAGTATTATCAAAGCTTTCAAAGAGGATAAACGAGGTATTATGATCTTTCCTGAGGGTAATTCTTCTTATTTTGGTGAAGAAACTCCCACAGATTTTCTGACAACTGCAAAACTCGTTAAAAAAATTGGTGAAGATTTAGTCTATGCTAGAATTAGTGGTGGTTACTTAGCAGCGCCACGATGGGGCAAGATTAGAAAAAAAGGTCATTACCAAGTTGATTATGAATTATTGCTTTCTAAAGATCAAATCAAAGAAGCAAGTGTCGAAGACATTGATAAAGTATTATCCAAAGCTATTAAATTTAATGATTATGAATGGAATCGCAAAGAAAAAATTGTATATCGTTCAAACCAAAAAGCAGTAGGGTTAGAATCTTATCTATATCATTGTCCAGTATGTCAAAGCACTCAAACAATTGACACGCTTAAAAATGATATTTATTGTCATCATTGTGGAAAGATTGCAACGATAAATCATTATGAATTTTTAGAAGGTTTACCTTTTGATAATTTAATCGAATGGGATCATCTTCAAAAAAACGCACTCCCAAAGATTTTAGAACAACCTATTGTTTCTACGGGGGAATTATTTGAAGTCGATTTTAAGAAAAATAAACGAATTTCACTTGGTTTATCAAAAGTTGAACTGATTGATAAAAAGTTAGATATTAAAACTAAACAAGTTGAGTTCTTATTTCCAATTGAAGACATTGAAGGCACCGTTTTAACACAAAAACAATACATCTCATTTGATGTTAAAGATAAAACATACTTACTTAAATTAAAAGATTGCAAATTGTTTTTAGATGCAATCACATACCTTAAAGGAGCATAACAACAATGGAAGAATGGGGCATTATTTTGTATTTCTTGTTAATTGGAGTTTTAATGTTTGTCGCAAAGGTTTTAAAAACTTGGGTTCCAGGACTAAATCGTGTCGTGATTCCATCAGCACTATTAGGTGGGTTCATCGGATTAGTCTTCTCTTTAGTGTTTGCACCCATCTTAATTGGTGAAGCAACGTTTATCGATGTTGATGTGATGGGAAATATTGTGTATCATGCACTAGCAATTGGATTCATTGCTTTAGCACTTAAACGAGATGAATCAAAGATAAAGAAAAAGATTTGGTCGACTGGGATGCTCATTACATCGACTTATGCCCTTCAGGCAGCGATTGGGATACTGATTGTATTCTTATTTTTCTCTGATAAATTTGTAGGATCAGGTATGCTTGTCGCTCTAGGTTTTGGACAAGGACCCGGACTTGCCATCTCAATTGGTAAAATGTGGAATCCAATGATGGATGGTAATGGAGCAACTTTAGGTGTTTCCTATGCCTTTTTAGGATTTGTCTTTGGAGGTACTGTTGGTGTCACACTTATCAATATGATCTCCCGTAAAAAAGGAAAAGAAAAGGTTAGACATTTCTCAGAAGAATCTGTCAATAAAACGACCGTAGAAATTGATACAATCAAAGAAATAAGCGTCTTGGATGGATTAACAACTCAAGTCGTTATCATCGCGATTATTTATGGATTAGTCTATTTGACACTACTTGGTGCTACTTATTTACTTGCACCTCTTGGTGGTATAGGTGATACCATCTTTGGACTTTTAAAAGGTTTTAATTTCATTATTGGTATTTTATATGCACTAGTGTATAAGAAAATATTAAACCGTTTAGCACGCAAAGGTAAAAATGTTAAGTTTATCACAAATAACTATATGTTATCTAACATTTCATCGTTTGCATTTAATGTGATGATTGCAGGTTCAGTCTTAACGATTACCCTAGATTTCTTAGCATCTTACGGTGTGCAGTTAATTATCACTGCAATCGTCGTGGGATTTGCAACATTATTCTATTTAAAGATGATGACAAAAAGAGTTTATGTCAACTTTCAAGAAGAATATTTCATCGGTCTATTTGGTATGTTGACCGGTGTAGCTTCTACAGGTTTAGCGCTTTTAAAGGGCATAGACAATAACTTAGAAACACCAGTAGCTGAAGAAATGGTATTAGGTTCAGGAACTGCAATTACGATGGCACTTCCATTATTCTTAATTCTATTTATTCCTTCCCTAACTTATGGTACTCCAAATGAAACCTTCTGGAGTTGGATGAGTTTACTGGGTTGTGCGCTTTATACAGTCGTATTTATGGTAATCTTGTTAGTTAGAGGTAGAAGAGGCGTAAACGTATAAAATGAAAGAGATCATTTGATCTCTTTTTTTTCTGTGTGAAATTGTTGTGATTCTATGACAAACCATTATAACTATGTTATAATAGAACTGTAGAAAAGCGCTTACATTTTCATGACGTCAAATCTAATTATTCATGTTTTTTATAGCGCTTATATATGGGGATACGTCGTTTTTAACCCAATCTATTTTAATCATTAAAAGGAAAAAGGAGAATCATGAACGTACTATTTAGTTTAACACCAAAAGAAAAGGTCGCTTACATCTATGACGACTATACGATTCGCCAAGCACTTGAAAAGATGCAGATTTATCGTTATAATTCTATTCCAATTTTAAGTCGAAAAGGTTCCTATGTAGGAACACTCTCTGAAGGTGACTTACTTTGGTATATCAAGGATAACCAATTAAACTTTGAAAAAACTGAATCAATTTCAGTAAGTAAGGTTCCTCGTAACAAAGATAATGTCTCAGTACCTATTCACACCAATATGGAAGATATCATTGAAGTTGCTACCAGACAAAATTTTGTTCCTGTATTAGATGATTTTGGATCATTCATAGGCATTATCACCAGAAAAGATATTTTCAATTACATGGTAAAGCGTATGAATCAAAAGCAATCAATGCACGAATCTAGTCAAGATGTTAGGCACAAAATAGACTAAAAAATAAAACCGTCAATTGACGGTTTTTTTGTTAGATATGAAATCTTCGTTTAAATTCTTCACGACTTGATTTCGAAGGTAAGATGA
>JBAYCS010000045.1:0-6356 GCA_041668625.1 Acholeplasmataceae bacterium
AAACCCAAAGTGCAATGGGAATGAATGGGATTTGATCAAGTATACTGATCATCAGTCCAATGATTAATGCATTTGAAATGGCTGGGAAGATTAAACTGATGAGTTTATGTTTACTAAATAAAATCATTAAAATTAAACCTACGAGTGTTGCAAAAGAACCAACTAACGCATCGATGATTCCAAATGGACTTAGTAACCAGTTTGCAACAAATGTACCAATGGTTAATCCAATGATGCTTTTCTTGTCAAAAAAGACGAAGATTAGAAGTAATTCAGCAATTCTAAATTGAACTTTTTCAAAACTTAAGAATTGAAAAGCATAGACTAAAACGACATAGACTGTCGCAAGCATGGCTTGCTTTGTAAAACTAAAAATAATATTTCGATTCATAAAATTCTCCCTGTTTTGTTTTAGCTGGTTTCCTAGGGTACAGCCAATCATTTATACCTTAACATTGTATCAATATTATGTTATAATTACAAGGTGAAGGTGAAGAAATGGCAATCAAATTTGAAGTTCTACATGTCTGTAAACAAAGTGGTGCAAGATTGGGGCGTTTAACAACTCCTCATGGTGTTTTTGAAACGCCTTTTTTTATGCCAGTTGGAACACAGGCAACCGTAAAAACATTAACTCCTGAAGAGGCTTTAGAAGTATCTGAAGGCTTAATTTTAGGTAATACTTATCATTTATGGCTCCAACCAGGTAATGATTTAGTTAAAAAGCACGGAGGAATCCGAGGTTTTATGAACTGGAAAGGCGCACTTTTAACAGATAGCGGTGGATATCAAGTGTTTTCACTGACTGATATGCGTAAAATTACTGAAGAGGGTGTCCATTTTAAGCATCATAAAAATGGATCTGCTTTATTTATGTCTCCTGAAGACTCAATAAAAGTTCAAGAAGATTTAGGAGCGGATATCATCATGAGTTTTGATGAGTGTCCACCACCTTATGAAACCGATGAGTATATGAAAACATCAGTTGATCGTACCTTAAGATGGGCAAAACGTGGAAAAGAAGCACTTACAACTGATCAGGCACTTTTTGGAATAGTCCAAGGTGGACTCAATAAAAATTTAAGGAAATATTGTGCAGAAGAACTCATAAAAATGGATTTTCCCGGTTATTCAGTCGGTGGTCTATCTGTTGGTGAAACGAAGCATGAGATGTATGAAATCACAGAATTTTTAAATCCTATCTTACCTTTTGATAAACCAAGATATTTGATGGGTGTTGGTGCACCAGATGATTTAATCATGAATGTCATTAATGGCATGGATATGTTTGACTGTGTACTGCCTACCAGAATTGCAAGACACGGTACAGCACTAACAACACTTGGAAAAGTCGTGATTAAAAATCAAACCTATGAGACTGATATGAGTCCACTGGATCCTAATTTAATGACACCTGTGTCTAAATATACAAAAGCTTACATCAGACATCTCTTTAAAGCTGAAGAGATGCTTGGTATGAGACTTGTATCGTATCAGAATTTGGCTTATTTAAAACATTTAATGAAGGAAATTAGAACTGCTATTAAAGAAGATAGGCTTCTAGATTATCTCGAAGAGATGAAGAAAACAACGAATTACTTTAAATCGCGTTAAAAACCTTTATTTATAAACTTGTTTCATGTAAAATAGAATTAAACTTTAGGAGGAGATATCATGGTATTCGGCGAATCAGACAGTTTCAATCAAAAACCTATCATTAAAGTCATCGGTGTTGGTGGAGGCGGTGGAAACGCAGTCAATCGGATGATTGAAAATGACGTTAAAGGCGTCGTTTTTGTGGCGATGAATACCGATGCTCAAGTTCTTAAAGTATCGAAAGCAGATACAAGAGTGCAACTTGGTAAATATTTAACTAGAGGCTTAGGCGCAGGCGCAAAAGCTGAGGTTGGTAAAAGAGCTGCTGAAGAATCGATTGAAGAAATCGAAGATGTTTTGCGTGATGCAGACATGGTGTTTATCACAGCAGGTATGGGTGGTGGAACTGGTACAGGTGCCGCTCCAATCATTGCTAAAAAAGCTAAGGAAATGGGTTGTTTGACAATTGGTATCGTCACAAAACCATTCGCATTTGAAGGTCCAGCACGGATGCAAACTGCGATTTATGGCCTTGAAGAATTAAAACCACATGTTGACACACTCATCGTGATCCCAAATGAAAAATTATTAGCAGTTTCAGGACCTACGACACAGTTATTAGATGCATTTAGAGAATCAGATAATGTCTTAAGACAAGGTGTTCAAGGGATTGCAGAGATTATTGCTGTACCAGGACTTATTAACGTTGACTTTGCTGATGTGAGAACCGTGATGGAAAATAAAGGGACTGCACTCATGGGCATTGGGATTGCATCTGGTGAAGACCGTGCCATTGAAGCAGCAAGAAAAGCCATTCATTCTAAGTTATTAGAAGTTTCAATTGATGGCGCAACTGACGCAATCGTCAATATTTCATCAGGAACTAATATTACACTATTTGAAACTGAACAAGCTTTATCTGAAATTAGAAATGCCACAGATCGTGACTTAAATATTATTTATGGAACAACTGTCAATCAAGACTTAAACGATGAACTTATCGTCAGTGTGATTGCGACAGGATATGAATTGAAAGTTAAAGATAGTTCAATTGAAAGTTTGGAACGCGAAATTTTTAACAATCCATCTGATCAACAATTAAAACTTACTAAATCTGGATTAAAAGCAAATGATGAACCCATGGAGGAAGACCAAACCTCAGAAGGTAAAAAACGCAATCTCCCCTCATGGCTCGTCAAAAAGGGAAAATTTTAAAAAGGCGATGAGCCTTTTTTCTTGGAAGGAATAAACTTATGTTAAGAGCAGGAATTATCGGATTACCCAATGTCGGAAAATCAACACTATTTAATGCCATCACGAAAGCTGAAGCACTTGCTGCAAACTATCCGTTTGCAACGATTGAACCTAACGTGGGTGTTGTTTATGTGCAAGATGACAGATTAAACGAATTAGAAAGAATATATAAACCTAAAAAAGTGGTTCCTACAGCCTATGAATTTATTGATATCGCTGGCCTCGTTAGAGGTGCATCTAAGGGTGAAGGTTTAGGCAATCAATTTTTAAGTCACATTAGAGAAGTGGACGCTATCTGTCAAGTCGTTCGCTGTTTTGATAATAATCAAATCACACACGTTGAAGGATCAGTTGATCCAATACGTGATATTGAGACGATTCAAATTGAATTATCACTTGCAGACTTAGAGTCAGTTGAAAAACGGCTTTCTAGACTTGATAAAAAAATGAAAACTAAAACAAAAGATGCAATTGATGAATTTAATGCATTAACGAAAATAAAAGAAGCTTTGGATCAAAATCAATCCCCTAGAAACTTAGAATTTAGTGAAGAAGAACTAAAAACGATTAAACATTTTAATCTATTGACGATGAAACCGATGATTTACATTGCCAATGTGAGTGAAGACGATCTTCATCATCCTCAAGAAAATCATCATTATCAAAAGATAAGCCTTTATGCGAAAGAAAAAAATATTGAAGTCGTTTTAATTTCTGCGCAAGTTGAAATGGAAATAGCATCCTTAGAACCCGAAGAACAAGTGACATTTTTGGAAGCTTATGGACTCAAAAAATCTGGTTTAAATGAAGTAATTGAAAAAAGCTATCAACTTCTAGGTTTGAAAACTTATTTCACAGCTGGTGAACCTGAGGTTCGTGCTTGGACTTTTACAAATGGCATGAAAGCTCCTCAATGTGCAGGTATCATCCATTCTGATTTTGAACGTGGCTTCATTAAAGCTGAAACACTAGCCTATGATGATTTAATGAAATATAAAACACCTCAAGTTGCAAAGGAAAATGGCCGAGTGAGACTTGAAGGAAAAGATTATGTCGTTAAAGATGGCGACATTATGCTTTTTAGGTTCAATGTATGATTGAACACTTTAATGGCACTGTTGTATGTGCGTCTAAGTATTTTACAGCAGATGAACTTAGAGTGTTATATCAAAAAGGGGTTCATCATTTTGGAGAAAACAAAGTTCAAGATTTCTTAAAGAAACAAGAACTTTTAAATGATCTTGATATTAAGTGGCATTTCATTGGCCATCTACAATCGAATAAAGTCAAAGACATGATTAATCATATTTCTCTTTTACATACGCTTGATCGACTCTCTGTTGCACATGAAATTCAAAAGTACGCACGTTATCCGATTTCATGTCTGATTCAAGTCAATTTAACTGAAGAAAACCAAAAAAGTGGGGTAAATCCCGAGAATTTGGCTCAATTTCTTATAGAAATTAAAAAATATGATAAAATAAACATAGTCGGTTTCATGACGATGGGCAAACTTGACGACTTAGAAAAAACCGATATTGCCTTTAAAAAGCTTGATGAATTAGCAACCTTTTATAATCTTCCTTTTCGTTCGATGGGGATGAGTGATGACTACGAAATTGCCATCAAATATCATGCTACACACTTACGAATTGGTCGTAAATTTAAAGAAATGCTTTGATTGGAGGACCTGATGGGATTATTTAGTAAAAGTAAAAAAGTAGAAGAAAGTCCTTTTGAGGATAAGAAAATACTTAAGGCTGATCAAATCTTCTATGACAGCGTAAAAACCGATGAAGACAACTACTTGACGATGCTTGCTGATCGAATAAAAAATGGTCAACCAATTATCTTGAATCTTGAACTACTCGATATTGACCAAGCGAACAAGATTATTGCATTTCTATCTGGAGTTTGTTATGCATTATCGGGTGATATTGTAAATATCAAAGAACATATTTTCATGTTTGCTGGTCACGATGTCTATGATGATGGTTCAATGGATGATTATTTAAAGGATTTAGTCGAATAATTAAATATGCGTTGAAAAGGACACACAAGGTTTTTAATGTCACAAGCGACTGGGGATGGTGAGAGCCCAGGACCACTTAAATGTCTTGGATCACCTTTGAGCAACTAACAATGAAGTGCTAGGTTTACCTAGAACTAAGGTGGTACCGCGGAATACAATTTTCGTCCTTAGCGATAAGGGCGTTTTATTTTATAAAAACGAAGGGTGATAAAAATGGATTATAAATCAACATTAAACATGCCAAAAACCGAATTTGCAATGCGAGGTAATTTAGGCGTTAGAGAAGTAGATTTTCAAAAACATTGGGATGATATTAATCTCTATGAGAAAGTTTTGAAGAAGCACCAAGATGAGGTGCCTTTTGTCTTACACGATGGACCTCCTTATGCCAATGGTGATATTCATATTGGACACGCACTCAATAAAATCTTGAAAGATTTTGTTTTGCGTTATAGAACCATGAAAGGTCATTATGTCAGATACATTCCAGGTTGGGATACACATGGTCTTCCAATTGAAACTGCACTCACTAAAAAAGGTGTTAAGCGGAAAGAAATGACACTTGCTGAGTACCGTGAACTTTGTTATCAATATGCAGAACAACAAGTGAACCGTCAAAAAGATCAATTTAAACGTTTAGGTATTTTAGGTGAATGGGATCATCCATATATTACCTATACTGGTGATTATGAAGCTCGTCAAATCAGATTATTTGCCAAAATGGTGAAACGTGGACTCATTTATAAAGGTCTAAAACCTGTTTTTTGGTCTCCATCTTCTGAGTCGGCGCTTGCTGAAGCAGAAATTGAGTACGCAGATAAACAATCAATTTCGATTTATGTCGCTTTCCCATCAGTTGATGGTAAAGGATTATTAGAAGATGTATCTTACCTCATTTGGACGACAACTCCATGGACGATTCCTGCAAATCTAGCGATTTCAGTGCATCCTTTGTTTAAATATGCCGTTGTTAAAGCTAACGATAAAAAATATGTGGTTGCTGAAACTTTAGTTGAAAAATTATCGAAGATTCTTAATTGGGAACATATAGAAGTTCTAGGTTTAATCAAGGGTAGCGAATTAGAACATCAAACATATAAACATCCAATTTATGAAAGAATTAGTCCAATCATTGTTGGTGATCATGTCACTGATTCGGATGGTACTGGTTTAGTTCATACTGCACCAGGTCATGGTGAAGATGACTATAGAGTTGGAAAACTATATAACTTAGATATTTTATGCCCTGTAGATGAACAAGGCATGATGACAAAAGAAGCTGGACCATTTGCTGGATTATTCTATGAAGTAGCCAATGAAAAAGTCGTAGAATCACTTGAATCACTTGGTGCATTGCTTAAAAAAGAAAAATTTATGCACTCGTATCCCCATGATTGGCGTACACAAAAACCAGTTATTTTTAGAGCAACCCCTCAGTGGTTTGCTTCTATCGATAAATTAAAAGAAGAACTAC
>JBAYCS010000046.1:0-6276 GCA_041668625.1 Acholeplasmataceae bacterium
AGTCCTATTTATGCTCTTATTCATTTTTTGGGTGGTTTTATCATCAAAAATAACACTTATCCAACTCATCGTTGGATTTTTTGCATCTTTACTTGTCGTATTTTATAATTACGATTTAGTATTTAATGATTTGGAAGCCACTAAAATAACATTTAAATTTATCGGAAGATTAATACACTTATTCATTGTGCTTCTCATAGAGATTGTAAAGTCAAATATACATGTGATGATGATCGTGCTAAGTCCTAAGATGAAAATAAATCCGGGGTTTAAAAAGATAAAACAACCCTTAAAAAAAGAGTTTAATCAAGCACTATTTGCGAATGCCATTACATTAACACCTGGAACATTGACCGTTGATATGGATGATGAATATATTTTGGTTCACGGATTAGAAATGGAACATATCGATGATATAAAGAAAAGTGATATGCAAAAAGCATTTGAAAGATTGGAGGCGTAAATATGGTATTAACTGTGATCATTGTTTGCACCATTTTACTCTTGCTTATGACATTTGTTGGCCTATTTAGGGCATATGTTGGTCCAACTGCCGCTGATCGGATGGTTGCCATTAATATGATTACAACAAAAGTAACCACCATTATCGTAATGATTGCTTTAGTGACTGCTCAAGAACTTTATGTCAGTGTTGCATTGGTCTATGCACTGATTGGATTTGTAACGACTATTGGTGTTTCAAGATACTTAATGAAAGGAAAATTGGATTAGTTTATGCAAACATTTATTGATATTTTAAGTTCAATTTTCATCATTTCTGGAACATTTTTCTTCTTTGTTGGTGTCGTAGGGTTAATAAGGATGCCAGACGTTTTTTCTCGTATGCATGCAACGACTAAATGTGACACAATGGGTGCAGGACTCATTTATTTTGGGCTTATTATTTGGCAAGGTATGACTTTTACAACGCTTAATATTGTCTTAATTCTAGTGTTTATATGGATTACAAATCCTACAGCTGCTCACTATATCGCAAAAAGTGCTTATGTTTTGAAATTGAAAAATGAGACATTGGAGGAATCAAATCTATGATTATATTTAATGTGATTTTAGTGGTATTTCTTATTGTCTGTGCGATTGCTGTCGAAAGAACAAAAGACTTACTTTCTGCAGTCATCATTTTTTCAGCATACTCATTAATGATGTCGGTTTTATGGCTTATTTTAAAATCACCAGATGTAGCTTTAACTGAAGCTGCTGTAGGTGCAGGAGTTACATCCATTTTGTTTATTGCAGTGATTAGTAAAACAAAGAGGTATGAAAAATGAAAAAACATTTATTGAATGTCCTCTTTCTAATCTTATTTGGTATTTTAGTTTATAGCATCATTGAAATGCCTACGATGCAAACAGTTGATGCACCGTCATACAATGAAGTGACGGAGTATTATATTGAAAATGCTGTTAATGAAACAGGTTCTGTTAACTTTATTTCAGCGATATTAGCGGATTATCGAGGATTTGATACACTCGGTGAGACGATTGTCTTATTCACATCTGTGATTGCAGTTGCTTCAGTTCTTCGGACAGTCAAGAAAAAGGAAGAGGAGGAAGCTTAAATGGAAGATCGAATTGTTAAATCAATTACCAGAATGGTGATTCCTTTTATCCAACTCTATGGTGTTTTCATTATATTGCATGGTCATATCACTCCAGGTGGTGGGTTCTCCGGAGGAACTCTCATAGGGACAAGTCTCATCTTATACACACTTGTTTTTGGATTACCAACTGCTAAAAAGAAATTTAGTCATCGCATGTCACAGATTGCCGAAAGTGGTGGGATTATTGTGTATGTTGGAATTGGTCTAGTTGGCTTATTTATCTCTGGGCAGTTTTTAACCAATATAAATGCTGGATTTCCATTAGGAGAACCAGGTGAATTATTATCTGGTGGAATGATACCTTTATTAATGATTGCGATTGGGATTAAAGTCGCATCAACCATGGTATCACTCTTTCATTTACTCATCGAGGGGGATTTAGATGCAGATCATCCAGGTATTCGTTGATAATATAAACTTTATCGGTGCAGTCGCACTATTTCTCATCGGTCTTCGTACGGTTGTGACTAAGAAAAACCTTATTAAAAGGATTATGGGGCTCAATATCATGGGGACATCGATCTTCTTATTTTTGGTTGCCATTGGAAATGTGACTGGTGGAGTACCACCCATCTTAAGTGGAGAAGAAGGTGTCACTTATATTAATCCTATTCCTTCAGTTCTTATATTGACCGGAATAGTTGTCGTCGTTTCCATTACAGTTTATAGTTTGAGTTTAACAGTCAAAATTTATGAAATGTATGGCACGATCAACCAAGATGAGTTGACTAACCTAATTAGGGAGGATGACCTTCATGATTAATCAACTGCCGATTATAAATATGTTACTTTTTCTTGCAACAGCTTTAATCATTCCTCTACTTTCAAGAAGAAAATTTAATATTACATTGATTTTTGGATTTAACATGCTTGCACTTGTGATGACATCGTCATTTTTCATGCTTTTTCATATTGCTGATAATGGTGCTATCATCTACCAATTTGGTGGACATGACAGTAGGATTGGTATCGAGTTTAAAGTTGACCTAATGGCGGCTATTATTAGTTTGTTTGTCGTTGGGTTAACGACTGTCATCTATATATATTCATGTGGCGATGAGACAGAAGGTGTTGAGCAAAAAGAATATGGTAGATATTATATCTTGCTCTTTATCATGCTATTTGCTTTGTTAGGTATTATTTACACGAATGACTTATTTAATGCCTATGTCTTTATGGAAATCATATCAATTACAACATGCAGTATTATCTCAATTAAACGAAAAAAAGAAACTTATGCAGCATCATTTCGTTATGTAATGTTGAATGAAATTGGTTCCTTATCATACCTTTTTGGGGTTGCATTAATCTACATGGTCACAGGATATACAAATATTGATTTTGTAAGTCAATCCATTCAGACCATTTGGCAATTGTATTCGATTAATATCATCATTGCACTTGGATTTTTGATAATTGGCATTGGGATTAAAGCTGCTGTATTTCCGTTCCATATATGGCTTCCTGATGCGCATGCATCAGCTCCAAGCTCATCTTCAGCATTGTTATCATCAATCGTTGTAAAAGTATATATTGTCGTATTAATAAAATTGTTATTCAAAGTCTTTAAATTAGATGTCTTAAATCATTTCCATGTCTCAGATATCTTAGTAGTTGTTGCAGCTACCGGCATGATTATGGGGTCTATCTTTGCGATTGCACAAAAGGATGTTAAACGAATGCTTGGCTATTCCTCAATTTCTCAAATTGGATATATCGTCATGGGTATTGCGATGTTTTCATCACTTGGATTATCATCTGCACTATTCCATATTGTGTCACATGGATTAATGAAAGCCGCATTATTCTTATCTGTTGGTATTATCATATATAAAAAGAAAATTAAGAAAAAAGACCAATTTGAAGGATTAGCTTATGAAATGCCAATCACTATGGGCGTCTTCACGATTGCTGCTTTAGGTATGATTGGGATTCCTTTGACCTCTGGGTTTATTTCGAAACTAACACTTGGTGTTGCAGCACTAGATCATAGACAAGGATTTTTAATTATCATTGTTGTCTTAAGTGGATTATTAAATGTCATTTACTATTTACCCATTATTATTTCTTCATTTTTGAAAAGTGAACCTAAAATATATCACCCATTTAAAATTGAAAAAGTTCCATGGCCGATGCTAACATCAGTTATTATCCTTGGAATTGGAATCTTGACATTTGGTATATTTCCAAACTTGATTATGAATATCATGACTCAAGCCGCAGAATTATTTGGTTGGGTCTAAAAATAGGAGATTCTAATGACCTGTGATATTCCTCCAATTGAAACGAAGAAGAAGTTTTTCAGCTATCTTACGGTTCAATCATCCATTTTAATCATCCTCATGCTTTTCATGGTGCTAGCCTTTGTTTTCTTCAAAGAAAATGTATTTGGTTTAAGTGATCATGTTGAAAGTCTTGGATTTATCTATACAACATTTATGGCAATTAGTCATTTTGATTTTTTACCACTCATTTTGATAGGTATTCCAATCTTAGGAGCAATTATTCAACTTTTATATGGCGAAAA
Source organism: Acholeplasmataceae bacterium (assembly GCA_041668625.1). Lineage (GTDB taxonomy): Bacteria > Bacillota_I > Bacilli_A > Acholeplasmatales > Acholeplasmataceae > UBA6181. The sequence goes on from JBAYCS010000046.1 coordinate 4,149, forward strand.
ATCATGTTTCAGACGCGATCGTTCAGTCATTTTTATGACATTTTTGACGATCGTCGTGATATTTATTATGTATCCGATGGCATCAACAACTGGCTTAAGATTTGAATTACCTGAAGTATTAAGCCTAGGACTAAGTTTCAATATCGATATGCTTGGATACACTGTATTATTGTTTTCTTCAATCATTTGGTTTTTAGTCATGGTCTATGCCCATGAATATATGAAAAAAGAGCGTCACTGCACACGGTTTTTCTTCTTTATTGCCTTAACTTATAGTGCTGTATTAGGAACGATTATGAGTGGTGATTTACTTACTATGTTTTTATTTTTTGATATCATGACTTTTACGTCTTATATGCTTGTCGTTCATGGTCAAAAAGAAGATTCATATCGAGCAGGTCAAAACTATATTGTTATGGGTCTGATTGGAGGATTTTTAATTTTAGCTGCTTTATTACTCATTTATTTTAATATTGGTGACTTAAGTTTCGTAAGCGCGATTGAGCGACTTGGAGAACTTGGAAATCTTAGATATTGGATTATTGGATTACTTGTTTTAGGATTTGGGATTAAAGCTGGAATGGCACCTGTTCATGTGTGGTTACCAAGAGCACATCCAGTAGCTCCAACACCTGCCAGTGCATTACTTTCAGGTGTGATGATTAAAGTGGGTGCATTTGGTATTTTGAGAGTTGCTACAAGTTATTATTTTCCACCTAAAAATCAAGTGACTGACTATCTTGATCCCATATGGAAAACATCTGAAAACATTGGTGCTGCCATTATATGGTTTGGAATTATTACAATGGCAATCGGCGTATTTTATGCGCTCCAACAATCAAATATGAAAAAGATGCTTGCTTATCACTCTGTGAGCCAAATGGGTTATATCATTGTCGGTATCGGTATTGCAATCTATTTAGGGTATCGTGGCGCGATGGGCTACAGTGGTGCAATTTACCATATTATCAATCACGGGTTGTTTAAATCACTTTTATTTATGGTTGTAGGGGTTGTGTATTATCACACGCATGAATATAACATGTATAAACTTGGCGGTTTATGGAAGAAATTACCACTAACCACCATTGTATGTTTAATTGCTTGTTTTGGTATTAGTGGTATACCATTATTTAATGGATTTATTTCTAAATCGATTTTACATCACGGATTATTTGAAGCGATTGAGTATGGAAATTCATCATTTAGATTAGCAGAAATGATGTATATGTTGGTGAGTGTAGGGACGGTTTGTTCGTTTATTAAGCTGTTTTATTATGTATTTTTACAAAAAACAGAAAATACTTATCCCGAATTAAGAAGAAGTTATACATCGCTTGATTCAGCATTAGTTGCGATTTCACTATTCATCGTTTTAATTGGTGTATTCCCAAGATTTCTACTCGATCATTTCATCATTCCTGCCATGAATCAAACGACATATGATCCTGAATTTATCGATCATTATATTGGACACTTAAAGTTTTATACAGGAGAGGATTTACTTTCAATGATCTACATTTTGGCAGGTGGAGCGCTTTTATTCATATTAGGAACTAAGTTCAATTGGTTCCATTTAAAGATTCCAAAATGGTTATCTTTAGAGTATTTATTCTTTCTACCAGGATATTTGCTCATGCGAAACACCTGTAAGATTTTATATGGTGACAGATGTCCAATTGATGATATTGAAATGAATACGGTGACGAGCAGAGACGAAAACATTGGATTTATTGAACGATTTGTTGTCACACTCAATGTGCTGAATAGAAGGTATGAACGAAGTATTATTCAAGCAGATGCACTTATTTATACAATCTCGATGTTAATCATTTTAATATTTATGTTCATATTCAATGTATTTTAAGAGGGGATTCCCCTCTTTTTGTTTAGAAATGGTGAAATATTAAGCATTAAATGAGGCATTTTATGTTGATATGCTAAAATAGAGTTGGAGGGATCATCATGAAAAGAAAACATAAAAAAGCTTTAGAAGCACTATCAATTTTAGGATTAGACAAGCATGCTTCAAAAGAAGATATTATTAAGATGACTGATGAATTAACAAAGGGGAATATGGACGGAAACTCATGTAAGACTTATACGAGTTTATCAGATATTTATGCAA
>JBAYCS010000047.1:0-6272 GCA_041668625.1 Acholeplasmataceae bacterium
ATTGTTTCTCTACCACATATTTTGCAAGGATATTTTTCGTTCATGCAAACATCGCCATTACTGCATAATAAATCACAGGAACTAAAAGTGCTGGTAACATATTAGCTACTTTTACCTTTTTAAATTCCATAAAATTGATCCCAATCGCAATGAGTAAAATATTTCCTACCATCGAAACTGATGCTAACATTTCTGGTGTTAAGAATGCCTGTACAGTACCCGCAAGAACCGTAATGGCTCCTTGATAAATTAAAACACTAATAGCTGAAAACATCACACCAAATCCAAGGGTTGCAGCGAGTACAAGTGCAGTCACAAAGTCTAGTGCACTTTTTATAATAAGTGTTGTCATATCACCTGTTAAGCCATCTTGAATAGAACCAATAATAGCCATAGCTCCAACACAAAAGATTAATGTTGCAGAGATAAAGCCTTTGGCAAGTGGTGGTAGTTTATATTTAGTCTCGATGGCCATCGCACCTCTTGTAAGTCTTCCATCAATATCAATCCATTCACCAATCGAAACACCAATCACTAAACTAATAATGACAAGCAAATCACCTTTTGTTGAGATTTGATTTTCAGCAATCTGAAAGAAATCTTTAAAAAACCATCCAAGCGATAAAGCGGCTAGTCCTAACCCCATCGCAAACATGATACTTTTTTGAATTTTTTCAGATAATCCTTTTTTTAGTAAAACCCCTAAAAAGGTTGCAACAATAATCGCAGCTGCATTAATCAATGTTCCCATAATTGCTCCTTAGTTATTGAAAAAGGCATCAAAGATGCCTTAATGAGTGTTTTTATCTATTACCACGATAGTGGATCATCTTTGATATAAAAATCATAGATATCGATAAATGCACGTTTTAATTCATCAGATATGTCATAATCTTGGTGATTAAGATGATCAATGAGTTGTTCAATTGATTTGATTCCAGGAATAACCACTGAAATTTCTTCAAAGCTTTTAATAAAACTCATCGCGTATTTTGTTAAGTCACTCTTTGTGGTTAAAGATTTAAGTCTTGAAACTAATAATGCACGTCTTTCAATTGTCTCATCGTCCCAACGCATACGTATCCCAGAAAACTCAGAAAACTCATCATACTTCCCGGTTAACCATCCAGAATCTAATGGGACCTTGGCAATTAAATCAATATTTTTTTCATTCACTTTTTTAAAGTAATCGATAGGTTCTTGAAAAAATATATTAAAAATAACTTCGATGATATCTATATCTAAGTGGTTTAATGCCAATTCCATTTCTTCGCCCGAATCTAAACTTACACCAAAATATCGAATGAGTCCTTCTTCTTTTAACTTATTTAATTCTTGAACATGGGTTGTTAGTCCTTCTAAAATATCCCAAGGTGGATTATGTAATATCAGTGCATCTAAATAATCTGTTTGAAGTCTTTCTAAGCTGCTATAGATTTGTTCACGCAGTGAAAAAACACTGAAGTCTGTTTCACCATCAGCTGTATGCCCATATTTAGTTGCGATAAATAAATCCTCACGATTATTCTCAATCGCCATTCCAATAATGGATTCACTGGCACCCGAAGCATAACCAGGTGCAGTATCAAAAAAATTGATACCTTCTTGGATTGCACGTTTAACAAGTTCAACACCTTCATCCTGAGCCATATGACCCCAAAATTCAGTATTACCTAGTTGCCAGCCACCAAATCCAAGGCGGTTTATTGGTTTCTTCGATTTCGTTTCAATACGCTTTGCCATAGATACCTCCTATGTTCTCTTATATTCTATCATATTTTTTGACGCAAAATGCTATTTTTAGCGTATGATAGAATAAGAAGTTGAGGTGAATGAATGATGCGTGAATTAGTTACGATTAAACTAGATGCAAAAAACTTGAATAAAGAAATGACAGTTCGTATTTTATTACCAGAAGCTTATCACAATCCAAATAAGTTTTTCCCAGTTTTATATATGCATGATGGTCAAAATTTATTTGAAGATGACAAGGCTACTTATGGATACAGCTGGCAAATTAAGACAACCCTGGATCATATGGTTTCGAAAAGGATGATCAAGGACATGATCATCGTGGGTATTGATAGCGATCAAGAACGTCTTGATTTATATTCACCCTGGAATAACGATCCCAAACATAAAGATAAGTTAACTAAAACTTGTGGTGGAAAAGGTGATTTATATGTCGATTGGTTAGTTTTGGAACTAAAATCATGGATTGACCAAAACTATCGAACTATCAAAGATAAAAAGAATACCACCATAGCAGGATCTTCAATGGGAAGTTACATCTCTCTATATACTATATGTAAGTATCCTGACATCTTTGGTAATGCCGGATTATTTTCTACATCATTATGGTTTAATGAAAACACAATGATTGACTATCTTCGCTCATCTTTAATATCACCGAGCCACAAGTTTTTTGTAAGTGTAGGAACAATGGAAGCTAATCTTGATCCCAATCACTCATCAAACGTAGCTTATATCAAAGGGTCAAAAAAAATTATCTCAATACTATCTGATTTGGGCATCAGAAATACACAATTGCTCATTACAAATGAAAAACACCACGAACTAGCGTGGAGTCATCAGTTTGTTGATTTTCTAAAATTTTTAAATGATCGTTAATTGAAAAGCCATTCGATGGCTTTTTCTATATAGTGATCCCAAAATTCCCAAGTATGCGCACCAGGCGAAGTTTCATAATAAACATCAAATCCTTGTTCGATTGCATAATTATAAAATGCTTCATTATCTTGATACAAGAAATCTTCAGTTCCACAAGCCATATAGAACATTGGATGGTTTTTTTGTTTAACCAGCTTACCAAACAAGTGATACAAATCATGTTTTTGATGAGAAGTCGCAGTTGTTCCAAAAACAGCACTGAAATAATCTCTTTTATCTTCTTCTTTAGAGATATCACGAATCGTTATGATATTCATAGAGCCTGAAAGAGAAATGGCTTTAGAAAACTTATGAGGTCTCTTTGATGCAATTTTAAATGCACCATATCCACCCATCGATAATCCCGCAATATATCTGTCTTCTCTTTTTCTCGATAGTGGAAATAAAGATTCTATGATTTGTGGCAATTCATCAGCCACATAAGTAAAATAATCTAGTCCCTTTTCCATATTTGCATAATATGCGTTATTGACTTCTGGCATAATGACTGCCATACGATACTTTTGAGCATATCGTTCAATTGACGTATATCTTATCCAGTCCATGTGATTCCCACGATATCCATGAAGAAGATAAAGAGTTTTTATTTTTTCATTTCGTTTGATATTTTGAGGTATGATGACTGACACTGAAGTGTGCATCATGAGGGATTCTGAATTAATTTCTAAATGCAGGTATGCTGTGTCCACTTAAATCCCCTCCACCACTCGGTTTTTTCCATTCTTTTTAGCATGATATAATGCTTGATCGGCACGTTTTATCCATTCGTTAATGGATTCTTTTTGTTTAATCGTATAGCCTATACTAATGGTTATCTCTAGGTTTTTCTTTTTAAAATGATCCACAATTTCTTTTCTAATGTTTTCAAGTAAGATATTGCATTCTTCTTTAGTTTTACCAATCATAACCATCAAAAACTCTTCGCCACCATAGCGACCAACAAAATCAGGATTTTTGGCATGCTTCTCTAATATTTTTGCAGTATCTGATAAAACTTCATCACCTACTAGATGTCCATAAGTATCGTTAATGTTCTTAAAATCATCTAAATCCATCATTGATAATATTGCATTGTTATCATGTTTACTTCTTTGAATTTCGTTTAATTTATCATATAAAGCTCGGTGGTTTAATAGTTTGGTCAAAGAATCTGTTGAGGATTGTTTTTCTAGTATCTTATTCATTCTCTCTAATTCTTGTAGTGCTAAACGTCTTTCTGTGATATCAAAAACAATACCTGCAAGAAATAGTGGTTTCCCATTACTATCTCTTTTAGTTACTTTTCCTAAGTCATGATAATACTTATAGCTGCCATCTTTTGCTTGAATGCGATATTCAACATCATAAGCATTGATTTTTCCATAAAGGTGATCTCGCATATTTTGCATGACATAGTCATAATCATCTTTATGAATTCTTTCAGTGAAAAACTCAAAACCAATCGGTGAAGGAACTTCATCTATTTGAAAACCAAGAGCCATAACTTTTAAGTCGTTAAAGGTTACTACATTGGTCACATAGTCCCAATACCAGTTGCCTAAATGACCTGCCCATGCATAGTCAAGTTTGATTTCTTGATCCTTTTCATCCATTAAAACTTCATTAAGTCTCTTTAAACGTTCAATTTCAGAAATTAGATCTTTTTTATTCCATGCTTGATAAGACATATGAACCTCCTAGTTTGTAATGAGATCAATTAGATCTTCAATGAGTTTAATCTCTAACTTGATTTCTTTAAAGAAGTGTTCATCAATCGCTTTAAACATTTTTAAATCGAAAGCATCTTTTCTTGTATCAATGGCAATATAAACTTTATTATCTTTAAATCCATAAAATACCCGTTTATACGAATTATGGAACTCTATGAGTTTCTCAATAAATCTTGGTTTTAATAAATAAAATGCTGATTGTTGATCTTTAGAGAAAACATCAAATTTTTTATTAAATATAATAGATTCAACATCGATGAGTTCTAATCCACGACCTAAACTAAACCGGTGTAAAAAGTTAGGAAAAATATATACATCATGTTCAAATTTCTTTTCAAATTCAATTTCAAAAAATCTGCCTTGGAATACAGTAACAACCGTTGTTGTTTTTCCATTACTTCTGACATCTTGAAGATGCACATCAGAGGAAACAAATCTTCTATTCTTAATCATACCTTCTAGGTAATCTTCGCTATGAAATCGATCTTCTTTTTTAAGAACACCTGAACCATAAACAAATTCCTTAGATAATCCTTCTTTAGGTAAATAATTGGCTTGTTCAACAAGTTTCGCAATTTCAGGTTTAATTAAATACTCTTTAAAATTAACACTTAACTTCTTAAATTGTAATTGACTGATGATAAACATAGGAACAGGAATGAAGAAACCAATCATTGCGATTGGATCTTGTAAAACTAGCAACAGTACTAGTGAGATTGCAAAAAGTATACCGGCAATCACAGTAACAAGTTCATACATCTTCTTTTTCTTTTCAATCATCTGTCGTTCCATAAGTGACCTCTATATAATTTTTGCTGCATTGTGTTTAACAACAACTCCATCAATACTCGCGACTAATCGACTAAATCTTGTAAATCCGAGTTCCTGGTAGTCAAATCCTTTATATTTCTTTTCAAGTTCCTGTTTAATGCGCGTTAGGATCATTTCTTTACTCTTATTCTTAGAGATGATCCCTAAAATAGCTACATGGATATCTTTAATTGATGTTGTTGTCTCAAGTGTGACATAACTCGTCGTTTTTTCAAGAGATAAATTGAGTCCATCAATGGTATTTACAAGGCTTGATAAACTTTTAGCGCCATACTTTCTTGGATCAAAATCAGAGAACCGATTCACTAAAATATCGCCAAGTCTAGATAATTGAATTTTATTATCGACACCATTTTCAATGACAATATTTTTAATCATGCCACCAATCTCTTGTTTTGATGATTTAATTGGTTTAACCTCTTCTTCTTCATCCTCTTCATCTAGATATTCAAAATACTTAAATTCATTACATGAAGATCTAAAAGCAGGTGTTACCTTTTTCTCATTTCCAACACCAATGACATGCATTCCGCCTTCTCTAAGTTTAACTGCAAGTGGTGTAAAATCACTATCACTTGTTACTAAGAAAAAAGCATTAACTTTTTCTTGATACATCATTTCTTGTGCATCTAAAGCCATCGCCATATCTGCAGCATTTTTACCGGTCGCAACATTGTATTGATGAATTGGTTTAATCGCATGATCAGTTGCCGTTTTGTGCCATTCTTTTGATAAGTTATTAATATCTCCATAAAATCGTGCAATGACGATTTTTCCATACTTCGCAATTTCATTCATGACAGGCTTAATATATTTAGGTGAAACATTTTCTGAATCAATCATTAAAGCTATTTTATATCCGTTATTTTCCATATATCTCCTTTCTATTCATGAGGTTCATGGATCGCTTTTATATGTTTATTATACCCTAAAATACATGTTTCATGTGAAAAACATGGGAAATCAAAAAAAATAGGACAACAAAACTTCAATAAAAAATAAAAGGTATGCGTCGGCATACCTTTTAATTGTTGTTTGGAG
>JBAYCS010000048.1:0-6234 GCA_041668625.1 Acholeplasmataceae bacterium
AAGGAAGACAAATTAGAAAACTATTTGTGCCTTCAAAAGATCACCTTTTCTTAGGCTCTGACTACTCACAAATTGAACTTAGAGTATTAGCATCTATGGCAAACGTCAGAGCCCTCATTGAGGCTTTTAATCAAAAAGAAGATATTCACACCAAGACTGCACAAGATGTGTTTCACACTACTGATGTTTCATCTGAGCAGCGTAGAGCTGCAAAAGCGGTAAATTTCGGTATTATTTATGGCATTGGAGCTTGGAGCCTCTCTGAAGATATTCATGTAACACCTAAAAAGGCTCAAGAGTTTATTGATCGTTACTTAGAAATATATCCAGAGATAAGAACGTATATGGAAGATATCGTTAAGTTTGCGAAAGATCATGAGTATGTTGAAACCATCATGAAAAGAAGACGCTACATTCCAGAACTCAAATCACCAGTGTTTACGCAACGTGCATTTGGTGAACGTACTGCACTTAATGCCCCGATTCAGGGGAGTGCTGCAGATATTTTAAAGAAAGCGATGATTGATTTATATCGCTACTTAGAAAAAAATAAAAAGAAGTCAAAAATATTACTTCAAGTCCACGATGAACTAATTCTTGAAGTTCATCCTGATGAAATTGAAGAAATGAAAGAAGTTGTACCTAAGATGATGAAAGATGCTGTTAAGCTACTTGTTGAACTTGAAACATCCTGTGATACTGGCTACACTTGGTATGATTTGAAATAGGTGACTAAATGCCTGAACTTCCTGAAGTAGAAACCGTAAGACGAATTTTATCTAATCAACTAAATGGATTAACAATCGAAGGCATTGATATTTATTATGAGCGTATGATTCATGAGGATATTAAAGCTTTTACATCCACATTAATTGGGCAGACTATCCACCGTATTGATCGAAAAGGTAAATATTTAATTTTCATTTTAGATACCCACGCATTAATCATTCATCTTAGGATGGAAGGTAAGTTTTATATTAAAAAGCAGGATGATTTAAGTAAACACGAACACATTGTTTTCCATTTAAATCATGGGCTTGAACTTAGATATCATGACACAAGAAAATTTGGAACGATGCACTTAAGAAGTCTAGATGACTATCTCATGACTTATCCACTTAATCGTTGTGCAGAGGAACCTTTTAGTATTGATAAAGCATCATTTTACGAAAAAATAAAAAGAAAAAATGTTGCGATTAAATCAATATTACTTGATCAGACCATTATGAGTGGTTTAGGTAACATTTATGTTGATGAAACCCTATTTGATGCGAAAATCCATCCAGAAAGAAAAGGCTTAACCATCACAAAAGATGAAAGTAACCAATTGATTGAATCTGCAAAAAAAGTATTAAGCGCGGCAGTTGAAATGGGTGGGACAACCATTCGTTCATATACAGCATCACTTGGTGTGACTGGATTATTTCAATTGAAACTGAACGTCCATACTAAAGTTGGTGAACTATGTCCAAGATGTGGTTCAATCATAAAGAAAATACGTGTTGGAGGGAGGGGGACTTATGTCTGTGAATCCTGTCAAAAGTAAACCTTATATTATTGGATTGACTGGTGGCATTGCTAGCGGGAAATCAACAGTGACAAAGTATTTAAAATCACTCCATATTCCAGTGATCGATAGTGACTTTATCGTTAAAAACCTTTGGGAAAACAAAGAGGAAATGGTTTTAAAAGCTGAAAAAGAATTTGGATTTCAAATTCAAACAGATGAGGATAAGAAAAAACTCTCAAGTATTATTTTCCATGATCCAAAAAAACGAAAAATATTAAATGACATTGTTCATCCATATGTGTTTGAAGAGATTGAAAAACAAAAAGTAATTATGGAAAGATTTCCATTTGTGGTCATTGATATGCCACTTCTCATTGAAGCTGATTATATGAAACATTGTGACCACGTCGTCTTAGTTTATGTCGATCTTGAAACTCAAATTGAAAGACTTATGATACGTGATGACATCACAAGAGATGAAGCGTTGATAAAAATAAGTAGTCAAATGGCTTTAGAGGATAAAAAGCTATACGCTCATACAATATTAGATAACCGGAAAGAATTAAGTGATCTTTATGAAACCATTGATCACTTTATCGAGGGATTAAAACATGAAAAACAGCAGTCTATTTCAACTCCATAGTTCATCTGATCTTTCGGCACAAGACTTCAAAGTGCTTGCACTTTTATATCAACCACTGATGGGGCTTGATGCACATGCACTTTATACGACGTTTTATCAACTTCTAAATAAAACGAGAAGAGATACATACAGTCATAATGAACTTTTTGACTTGCTCAATATTAGACAATCTGAATATTTAAAGGTTCGTCAAAAATTAGAAGCATTGAATTTGATTGAAGTCTATAAAAAAGAAGACCATTTTATTTACTTTATGAAAACACCACTCACAGCTAAACAGTTTTTAATGGATACCGTATTTGGTGCCTATCTTCAAAGTGAAATTGGCGAAAAAAACTTAAATTTTGTCACATCTCTCTTCAAAATGGAACTACCTAATAAAGAAGGTTATGACAATATGACAAAATCATTTGATTCACTTTATGAATTTAAGAGTAGTAGCCTACTTTCAATTGATTACCCTCTTCAAGGGCGTCAACAAAATGGTGGTAGCCATATCAATTACAAATTCAATTATGAGAACTTTGTCGAACGGGTTCCCGAACGACTTAAAAATACTCAATTATTGAGTGAACGTTTTAAAGATATTATTACGAAAATCGCGTTTGTTTATCAATTTGACATTTCTGATATGGTTCAAATTTATGAAATGGCTGCCAAGTCTAAACAAACGATTAATTTCTCACAGTTAAATTTAAAAGCGAAACAGTATTATGAATCGAAACATCAAATGTTATCGATTGCTCAAAAAGATTTACCTAAGACAACTCTAATGGATCAAGTGGCTCCTCAAGTCATTATCCAAAAATATGCGAAAACGGACCAGCAAGGGATCGCCCTTCAAACAGCAACTAACCTCTTAGAAAGAAACCATGTTGAACCGGGAATTATAAACGTTATATTGATGTTAGTCTTAAAAAATAAAGATGGTGTCTTGCCAAATATCAACTATTTAGAAAAAGTGTTACATGATTGGTTAAATAAAGGTGTTCAAACGACAGAAGATGCCATTAATTATGCGACTGATTTAGAAACCAAATGGGAGAAAAAACCATTTACACCTACGAAGAGCGAACCTGATTGGCTTGATGATTATATTAAAGATTTAGCAAATATGGAGGGATAATATGATGACTACTCTAGAAGAGATGCGTAAAATCATTAAAAAAGATCCTGAGACCAGAAATTTAGACATTTCTGATCTTGATCTTTTTAAAGTGTATCGCTACCTCTTAGATCGTGATGAATCACCGAATAAGGATGGTTATCAACCAGTCCTAAGGACGGAACCTTATATTGAAATCATCTATCAGCCTACAAAAGAGAAAGCTGAAGAAATTAAACGGGAGAAGATTAAAAGACATCTTAAGTTTTATGATAGTGAAATCTATATTCAAGATGCAAGTCTTGCTCTTTTTGATACGTTTAATGATGAAAGACAAATCGCGTTTGATCATGCACATTACTTTGTCGAAAATTATAAGAAAGATCATTATGAAAAAGGATTATACTTATATGGCAAATATAGTACAGGTAAGAGCTATTTAATTAGCGCGATAGCTCAAGAACTCGCAGAAAAAAATGTGATGGTTTTATTTGTCTATATGCCTGATTTAGTCAGATCAATTCGTCAAGGCATGAATGAAGGAAATCTAGAAGAACGAATTAATCAACTTAAACAAGCCGATGTTCTCATGATGGATGATATTGGTGGTGAAAATATGACTCCATGGTTTAGAGATGAAGTATTAGTACCCATTCTTCAATACCGATTATCTGCAAAACTACCTGTCTTTATGACGTCTAATTTTGATTATCTTCAACTCGTTGAAGCTTTAACTTTAAATCGTGATGAAACAAGCCGTGTAAAAGCTGCGAGATTACTTCAACGTATTAAAGACTTAATGACACCAGTTAAGATGAGTCAAGACCAATACAAAGGTTAATGAATTTGCTTGTAAAAGATAAAAGAAGTGCTATAATATAGACAACACGATGAAGAGGCCAAAACTAAAATTATTTAGTTAGCGATGCAGGATGGTGAAAGCTGCAAACGATCTTTAGTTACTCCCTCTGAGTGATGATTAAAAAACATCCGGGTCATTTCCGTTATAGATGATATGAGTGCTAGGGAAACCTAGAACTAAGGTGGTACCGCGATATTTCGTCCTTAGATTTTTCTAAGGGCTTTTTTATTTAAGAAAGGATGATTAAAAATGATGTTAATTAAATTTCCAGATGGTAGTGAAAAACAGTATGAAAAAGGGATAACACCTAAACTTATTGCTGAAGGTATCTCAATGAGTTTAGCTAAAAAAGCTTTAGCTGCAGTCTTTAATGGTGAATATGTTGAATTATCGAGACCTTTAAATCATGACGGTACGATTGAGATTTTAACTGAAAAAGATCCAAGAATCTTAGATGTGATCAACCATAGCACTGCACATTTGATGGCACAAGCTATTAAACGTTTATATCCTAAAGCGAATTTTGGTGTAGGACCAGCAATTGAAGAAGGATTTTATTATGATGTTGATTTTTATGATGACAAAGTCACAGATGCTGATTTAGTCAATATCGAAAAAGAAATGCTTAAGCTTGCTGAAGCCAAATATCTAATCATTCGAGAAGAATTAAATTATGCTGACATTAAGAAACGATTTAAAGATGATCCTTATAAACTAGAACTTATCGAAGAACATAAAGATGACATTTTATCGATTTACACACAAGGTGAGTTTACTGATCTTTGTCGTGGAGGTCATGTTGAACATACGGGTTATTTAAAGCATTTTAAATTACTTAATTTAGCAGGTGCTTACTGGCGTGGTAATTCAGATAATAAAATGCTTGTTCGTATTTATGGTACAAGTTTTTTAAACAAAAAAGATTTAGATGCTCATCTTTTACTTTTAGAAGAAAGAAAACAAAGAGATCATCGTAAGATTGGTAAAGAATTAGATTTATTTATGTTAACAAAAGAAGCTGGAGCAGGTCTACCATTTTGGTTACATAAAGGTGCAACTATCCGCCGGATTATTGAACGGTATATCACTGATTTAGAAATCAGTTTAGGCTATTTCCATGTGTATACACCCATTTTAGCCAATGTTGACTTATATAAAACCTCTGGGCATTGGGATCATTATCAAGATTCAATGTTTCCTCCTATGGATATGGGTGAAGGCGAGCTCTTAGTGCTTCGTCCCATGAACTGTCCACATCATATGCTCATTTATAAAAACGATGTTCATAGTTATAGAGAACTTCCTTTAAGAATTGCTGAACTTGGTATGATGCATCGTTATGAAAAAAGTGGTGCTTTATCCGGTCTTCAACGTGTTCGTGAAATGACATTAAATGATGCGCATATCTTTGTTCGTCCTGACCAAATTAAAGATGAATTTAAACGGACCATGGCATTATTACTTGCGGTTTATGAAGATTTTAAAATCACAGATTATGCATTTAGAATTAGCTATCGTGATCCAAAAGACACAGAAAAATATTTCCCTGATGATAACATGTGGAATAAAGCTGAAAAAATGCTTAAAGAAGCGATGGATGAACTCGGTGTCGACTATTTTGAAGCCATTGGTGAAGCCGCATTTTATGGTCCTAAATTAGATGTTCAGGTTAAAACTGCGTTAGGAAATGCTGAAACTTTATCAACCATTCAATTAGACTTTTTACTTCCAGAACGTTTTGATTTAACGTATGTCGGTGAAGATGGCAAAAATGATAATAGACCTGTCGTGATTCACCGTGGGATTGTATCGACGATGGAACGTTTTGTTGCATATTTGATTGAAGAATATAAAGGTGCATTCCCATTCTGGTTAGCACCTGTTCAAGTAAAAATCTTACCAGTGAATGTGATGCACCATAAAGATTATGTGATGGAAGTTCATGAGCTTTTAAAGAAGCATAATTATCGTGTCGAATCTGATTTAAGAGAAGAAAAACTTGGTTATAAGATTCGTGAAGTACAGACTGAAAAGATTCCATTTTCTTTAGTCCTTGGAGATAAAGAAAGAGATGAACGACTTGTTACATATCGTCCTTATGGATCAACAGATCA
>JBAYCS010000049.1:0-6187 GCA_041668625.1 Acholeplasmataceae bacterium
GGCATTCCTCCGATGGATTTATCTTCATCGAAAAACATACCAATGGATGCGTCGATAACATCGTTATACAATTTTTTTGCCTCTCGCGCATCCTTAGAAATTTTTAAAATATCTACTGCCATATCGTATCACCTCTATTATTCATTATAAATCAAATCATCCAAAAATTGGTCAAACAAGTATAGCCAATGCTCTTTCTTACCTTTGGTAACTAAAATGATGTGAATATGTCCTTTGATATAAGCAAGTCTTATTTTAGTGTGGAAAGTATTTGCTTTTTCAAATAATTTTGCCCCATTTGCTTTTTGAGAGGCATCTAAAGTTAATTGGAGAGTCACTTGGTCTTTATCAACCATTGTTTTTTGAACACCTATTTTAGATGCAAATTTTTTGAAGAGTCTCTCATACATATAAAGTAATAAATCTACATCAAGGGGGCCAAACCTATCAATAAGTTCTTGTTTTAAATCTTCAACATCGTTAAGTCGATTTAACTCGCTAATACGTTTATGAATTTCGATTCGTACACTGTCCATACTCACATAATTTGGATCAACGTGCCTTGGAGCAAACACTTCATCAATTTGAGTTTCTTTTGGTTTATCTAAAGAAATGCCGGTAACGGCCTCTTCAAGCAATTTCATGTATAATTCCATACCAACGGAATCTATAAATCCTGATTGTTCTGAACCTAATACATCACCTGCACCTCTGATTGATAAATCACGCATAGCAATTTTAAACCCACTACCTAAAGCTGTGAAATCTTGAATAGCACTTAACCTCTTCTTCGCTTCATCATTGATATTTCGGTAAGTGTCAAATAAGAGATATGCATAAGCAATTCGGTCACTTCTTCCTACACGACCTCTGATTTGATAAAGCTGAGAAAGTCCAAGCTTATCTGCATCATGAATAATTAATGTGTTTGTATTTGGTATATCTACACCAGTTTCAATAATTGTAGTTGCAACTAAGACATCGTATCTGTGATCAATAAAATCGCTTAATACTTGTTCAAGCTGATCTCTTCCCATTTTTCCATGTGCAAAACAAACACGAGCTTCTGGCACAAGTTTTTCGATTCGATGTACCATACCTTCTATCCCTTGAACACGATTAAATAAGTAAAACACTTGTCCACCTCGTGCTAATTCACGATTGATGGCTTCTTTTATCAAAGGTTCATGACGTTCAACTACATAGGTTTGAACTGGGTATCTATTCAGTGGTGGAGTCTCAATCATCGATAAATCTTTAAGACCCATCATCGACATTTGAAGCGTTCTAGGTATTGGTGTTGCAGATAATGTTAACGTATCGACATTCACTCTAATTTCACGAATTTTCTCTTTATGTTCCACTCCGAAGCGCTGTTCTTCATCGATAATTAAAAGCCCTAAATCTTTGAATTTAACATCTTCAGATAACAGTCTATGAGTCCCAATGACAACATCAACATATCCTTTTCCTAATTTTTCAATCGTTTCTTTTATTTTTTTAGGCGTTACAAATCGACTCAATAGCGCAACATTCGCCCCGTACTTTTCAAATCTTTCTTTAAATGTATAAAAATGCTGTCTAGCAAGTACAGTAGTTGGTACTAAGTACAGAACTTGCTTCTGATTTAAAACTGCTTTAAATGCAGCACGAAGTGCGACTTCTGTTTTCCCAAATCCAACATCGCCACAAATCAGCCTATCCATTGGGCGTTCTATCTCCATATCATGTTTTGTATCTAATATTGCTTTTTGTTGATCTTTGGTAGTTTCATACATGAAATCTCTTTCAAAAGCAGTTTGCATTTCTGTATCTTTATCAAACTTAAACCCAACAGCTTGTTGTCTTGATGCGTAAAGTTGGATGAGTCGATCGCTTAAATCTTTAATTCGCATTCTTACGCTTGCTTTTGTTTTAGTCCACTGTTTTCCACCTAGCTTTGACAACTTAGGGTGCATCCCATCATGACTGCTATATTTTAAAACCATATCAATTTGATCCATAGGAACATAAAGTGCCTCTTCATTTGCATAAATGATATGAAGATAGTCTCGTTTTTCTAGTGAGAGTTCCATTGTTTTAAGACCCATATATTGACCAATTCCATAATCATAATGAACAACAAAATCACCCACAGAAAGGTCTTCAATTCGTCTGATTTTTTGGGACTGATTGAGAACACTTCGATACCGAATGGCAGGTCTTATGCGTGATTGGAAAATTTGAGTTTCGTCAAGGACAATAAGTTTATCTATAGATGACCAAAATGAACCAAAGGATGGCTCATATGTCATATAGATACCATTTTGATCATCAATCATCTCGCTATACTTTAAATTATGTTGTTTAAAGTGTGATGTTAACTCATCATAAAATGTTTTTGAGTGTGCAGATATAATGATTTTATGAGAAGTGATGACATCTTTTAAATCAAGAGTTAGAAGATTTAAATTCCCACGATATTGATTAGGTTCAGTTACGTTAAGACTAATCGATTTCTCATGATGCTTTATGCCAAAATTTTCGATTTCGATGTGCTTATGTTGTAGCTGATCACTTAATTTTACCCGAAATGAGATATCTAAAAAATTCCTTCCATTCATAGAGATTGCATAGGTATCTAAATCACTATCAATAGACTCTTCATTAATATGCATTTTAGAGGGTTCAATGACATAAAGATTATAATCTTTAGAAAAATCTAAAAGTGTTGATACCTTATGGTTAAAAAAGGGAATATATAAATTTAGTCCATCGAGTTTAGTTCGCATGTCAATCGATTCTAAATCTCGATTTAATTTTTCTTTCTCTCTTTCAGATAACGTTCTAGATTCAAAAAACTTCGAGATCTCTTTGATTGCGTCATCTTTCATTTTATCAGTATAAAATAATTCGTGCATCGGTGCAATCTCAATTTGCTCAACAACACCAAATGACCTTTGAGTTTCAACATCAAAAACCTTAATTTGTTCTAATAAGTCATCAAAAAAATCAAGTCGATATGGGTTTTCAAAGTTAAGAGTGAAAATATCTACAATATTGCCTCTTACACTAAATTCACCAGGTTTCTCAACCGTATATGTCTTTGAGTATCCACTATAAACTAGAAACTGTATTAGGGATTCTAGTTGATAGGTTTCACCACTTTTTAACCATTTAACACTTTGAATATAGTCTTTAGGTGTTAGTTGTCTTTGACAAAATCCTTGAAGCGTTGTTATTACAATATAAGGATCATTAGTTAATAATTGTTTTAGGGTGAATAGTCTTTCTGACTTGAATTCAGGGCTCCCTAATGCCATCATTGATGTTAGTGTTTGATCAGCTGGATAAAAAAGGACATCCTCACGATCTACGATTTGACTTAATCTGTCATAATATTTCTGCGCTTCATATAAATTAGGAGTCACAACAAAAACCGTTTTTTGATTTTTCATGAAATCCATAGCAACCATGTAACAATTATAGGCTTCTGTAGATCCATCATAATAAACGGTTTTTTGTTTTGGTTTTATCAATTCATTTAATTTTGTATATTTCTCAATATGCCCAATCATAAAATACCCCTAGATAAGTAAAACCCAAACTTATGTTTGGGTGTTATATTTTGTCATAATATCTTTATATGGCATGTTTGTAATATAATCTTCTATAATTTTCGTAGATAAATCAATAGAGCGGCCTAACATAGCCAATTCATCTTCCCTAAATTGTCCTAATACATAGCTATCTAGTGGCATTGAAGGATTGTTATCTATTCCAATTCGTACGCGTTTGAATTCTTCGGTTTTTAATAAACCAATCATGTTTCTTAGCCCATTATGACCACCATGACCACCTGTTTCTCTCAGTCTAAGTTTTCCAGTTGGTAAATTAATATCATCAACAAAAACTAATATGTCACTAATTTCAATATTATAGTATTTTACAAACTTCAAAATGGCTTCCCCAGATAAATTCATATATGTGGAGGGTTTCATAAAAAACACTTTGTCTCCATTGATCATCATTTGTGTAGTTTCAGCGTTGAACTTTGGATCATACTTCATTGATCCGTGATGTTTAGTTAAAAAGTCATCAATCACCATAAACCCAATATTATGTCGTGTCTTTTGATACTTGCTGCCTGGGTTTCCTAATCCAATGATGAGTTTCATTGATTACTCGATTCATTATGTGATATTTGATCAAAAATTTGGCTAATGGGTTCATCTTTGACAATATGAAGAATTGATTGTCCTAAGAGAGGTCCAATAGAAAGTTGTTTAATTTTAGTATGGTGAGGTTGATGATTAATTCTAATTGTATTGGTTACAACGACTTCTTCAAACACAGATTCTTGAAGTCGGTCCATGGCTTCATTCGAAAATACAGCATGAGTTGCGGCAGCATAAACTTTTGTTGCACCAGCTTCTAGCAATGCTTCAGCTCCGGCAATAAGCGTTCCTCCTGTATCGATGATATCGTCGACCATAATCGCTACTTTCCCTTTGACATCACCAACAATGTTTTGAACAATTGCTTTATTGGGCTCAGGCCGTCTTTTATCAATAATCGCGAGTGGTGCATCAAAAAATCTTGCAAAGATGCGCGCTCTTGTTACACCACCATGATCTGGTGATACAACGACGACATTTTCTAGTTTTTTTGAATAACAAAAATAATCAGCGAGGAGTGGTGCGGCGGGGAAATTATCAATGGGGATATTAAAGAATCCTTGAACTTGTGCTGCATGTAAATCAATTGAAATCACTCGATCAATACCAGCAACTTGTAGCAAGTCAGCCACCAATTTTGCTGTAATTGGTTGTCTTGATTTTGTTTTTCTATCTTGTCTTGAATATCCAAAATAAGGCATTATCACCGTAAGTGTTTTAGCGGAAGCACGTTTCACAGCATCAGCTAATATTAATAACTCCATTAAATGTTCATTTGCAGGACGTGATGTAGATTGTAAAACGAAAACGTCATGTCCACGAACGCTCTCTTCAATGTTTACAGTAATTTCTCCATCTGCAAACCTTACAACATCCGCATTACTCAGTTCAATTCCTGAAGCTTTTGAAATCTCATCAGCTAAAGCTGGGTTTGAACTCAGTGAAAATAGTTTAATCTTTTTTCCATCAATTATTGCCATTTTCTCACTCCTTTATTCTCTATCTTCATTATACCCAA
Source organism: Acholeplasmataceae bacterium (assembly GCA_041668625.1). Classification (GTDB taxonomy): domain Bacteria; phylum Bacillota_I; class Bacilli_A; order Acholeplasmatales; family Acholeplasmataceae; genus UBA6181. The sequence goes on from JBAYCS010000049.1 coordinate 5,176, forward strand.
TTTGGGGTTAAATTGCTTGGTATCATCAAAAAAAAATCTTTTTGCTGGCGCAAAAAAGATTTTAATGTTTGCAACGTCTAATCAATTATTCTTCAGTATCTTCTACTGGATTAGCCAATGCTTCTTGATAGGCAACTACGATTGCATCTTCAATCGCCTTACGCATTTCTCCATGAATTGGGTGGGCGATGTCTCTAAAGGTTCCATTTGGTGTCTTTTTGCTTGGCATTGCTACAAAAATTCCATTTTCACCTTCAATAATTCTAATGTCGTGGACAACGAAACTTTCGTCAAAGGTTATCGTTGCTACACCTCTTAGTCTACTTTCGCTACTAACCAATTTCACTCTTACATCGGTAATTTTCATTTTGCCCTCCGTGACGTCCTTCTTTGGCTAAATTATAACATATACATATGAAAATGTTAAATTATTTTAGGCTTTTGTTTGCGTTTTAATAAAGTTAATTGAGTTTTTTAGTAATTTTTTTAAGATTACTTCATCATCTGGGTTAAACAAAATTGAGAAGAATGTTGAACCACTTCCTGTCATCTTAACAAAAGGATCGATTTTCTTTAATGTTTTAACATGTGATTTAAGTGCTGGATATACTTTTAAAGTCGTTGGAATTAGCGCGTTGTACGCTCTTTCTTTAAATCGATCAAATATTTGATTTTGATAGTCATATACTAAGGTATCAAAGGGTATTTCAGCTTCTTTAACTTCATGATTGCTAAATACTGTTTTTGTAGATACTTCGATAAGTGAAGGATAAAGATAAACAATAGGTATATAAATAGGTTTCAAAAATTCGATATGTTCGCCACGTCCTGTAACATATGCGGGGTCTCCATATAAAGAAAACAATGTGTCGGAACCTAATGATAGAGCTAAATGTTCTTTATCTTGTTTTGAAAGATTTAAATCCCATAGTACATCTAGTCCCCTAATGGTTGCGGCTACATCTGAAGATCCACCACCAAGACCTGCACCAATTGGAATGTGTTTTTCTAA
>JBAYCS010000050.1:0-6143 GCA_041668625.1 Acholeplasmataceae bacterium
ATCGAATAAAGAATCTAAATTCCATTTAGATGAAGAAGAGAAGGAGTAAATCATGGCTTACAGTAGACTTAGACGCACAAGCGATCAAAGAAAAGCGCTCTTTCGTGACCTCGTAACAGATATCATTATCAACGAACGTATTGTCACTACCGAAGCGAAAGCTAAAGAACTCAGAAAAATCGCGGAACGCATGGTTACACTCGCGAAAGATGGTTCACTTAGTGCACGTAGACTCGCAGCTGAAACCGTTCGTTTAGAAGAAGTAAAAGAAGGACAAACTGCCCTTCAAAAACTCTTTTCTGAACTTGGACCACGCTATAAAGATCGTGAAGGCGGATACACACGCATTATTAAAACAGTGCCTAGACGTGGCGATGCTGCGGCAATGGCAATTATTGAATTCGTCTAATTAAAAATAAAACAAGCCAATTTGGCTTGTTTTTTTATGATGCATTAGTTTAATTCTTCAATAAAATCAGCTTCAATTATTTTTTTACCACGTAGTTCAATGTAGAAGTTTGCAACCGAAGTCTGGACATAAGGAATAATATAGAATATAGCTAATCCAAATGTGATGATTCCAAGTAAGTACCAGCCAATAAAACTAAAATAGAGCATAAATAATTCTAGTTTATGTCCTCTCATCATCTCTTGACTCTTATCAATCACATCCATAGGATCAATTGTTGGATTTTCAGCAATAAGATAAGCAGTCATACTATAAGAAAGTGCTTTAATGATACCGGGTATGATAAATAATAATGACCAAAGGAAAGTAAATACATGTACGAGTAAAATCGCTAAAAATGATGTAACAAAACTTTGTTTAAATCCTTCAAATAAGAATTCATAATTGTCGCTACCATTTGGATTTTCAACCACATCGATTAATGCATAAGATAAACCAACAGTTAGCGGTCCCATTATAAGTAAGCCAATTAGTATAGGGATACTTGCACTTGAAATAAAAGCAACAATAAGTGTCATTAGAAATACATACCAATAACGGGTTTTAAGTTGTGCCTTAGCACGTAATTTGATTTCTGAATAATTCATATGAACCTCCTTAACATAAGATATTATATCACAGATAAAGGGTCTTTTAATAGCGCTTTATAATGATTGCGAGCAAAGTTAAGGTTGTTATTTAGCCATCATTCATAGTATAATAATCTTTAGAGAAGGTAGGTTAATAGAAATGAAATTTTCAGAATTTAAGTATCAACGGCCAGATCTTGAGGCTATCAAAAAGGAAATTCAAAAATTGCTTGATATGGTTGGCACAGATAAGTCTTATGATGACGAATTGAAAGCAATTCATGCATATTTTAAGTTGAGTGATTCACTAGGTACACAAGGTCAACTTGTTGGAATTCGTAATTCAATTGATACAACAGATGAATTTTATGAAAAAGAACAAGAGTTTTTTGATGAAAATATGCCATATTTAAGAGAATATGAGCAAATGTTTACTGAAAAGTTATTAAAATCAAAACATCGTCAAAAACTTGAGATTGAACTCGGTTCATTAATGTTTGAACGTGCTGAACTATCGCTTAAGGTTTTTAAACCTGAAATCATTGAAGACTTACAACAAGAAAATAAGTTATCAACTGAATATGGTAAACTAGTAGCTTCAGCAAAAATCGAATTTGATGGTGGTATTTATAATCTTAGCCAAATGGCTCCATTTGTAACACATAAAGATAGAGAAACCAGACATCGTGCACAACTTGCAGTTTCTAGCTTTTTTTCAGAAAACGAAGAAAAGATAGATCGTATCTACGATGACATGGTCAAACTAAGAGATCGTATGGCAAAAAAACTTGGTTACGAAAATTTTGTTCAAATGGGTTATGACAGATTTGGACGTACAGATTATGATTCTAAAGATGTAAAAAACTATCGTGATCAAATCTATGAAGATATCGTACCACTTGTTAATGAATTGACACAAAGAAAAGCTAAACGTCTTAATATCGAACATCCAAAATCATATGATTTAGCATTATCATTCTTATCTGGTAATCCTACACCAAAAGGCGATCGTGCTTGGCAAGTTGAACGTGCACGTAAGATGTATAAAGAAATGTCACCAGCAACTCATGAATTCTTTGAATTTATGTTGAACCACGAATTACTTGATTTAGATAGTAAACCAGGTAAACAAGGTGGAGGATATTGCACATTCTTACCGGATTATAATGCACCATTCATCTTTGCAAACTTCAATGGAACCTCACACGATGTGGATGTATTAACACATGAAGCTGGACATGCTTTTCAAGTATATTCAAGTCGTAATTTACTTCCTGAATATCGTTGGCCAACGATGGAAGCAGCTGAAATTCATTCCATGAGTATGGAATTTCTAGCTTGGCCATGGATTGATAGTTTCTTCTTAGAAGATACTGCAAAATATAAGTTCAACCATCTAGCAGGTGCAATTTCATTCTTACCTTATGGTGTATTGGTGGATGAATTTCAACACGGAGTTTATGAGAATCCACAGTTGTCACCAGATGAAAGAAAAGCATTGTGGCGCAAACTAGAAAAGAAGTATTTACCATTTAAAGATTATGGTGATGATACATTTATGGAAAAAGGAACTTATTGGTTTAGACAAGGACATATTTTCGGTTCCCCATTCTACTATATTGATTATACGCTTGCTCAAGTATGTGCTTTCCAATATTGGATTAAGCATCAAGAAAATAAAAAAGAAGCACTAGATAGTTACTTAGCACTTTGCAAGTTGGGCGGATCTAAGAGTTTCTTAGGATTATTAGATTCAGCAAATTTAAAGAACCCATTTATTAAAGGAACGGTTAAAGAAATCGTTAAACCAATTAGAGCTTATCTCGATTCAGTTGATGATTCTAAACTATAAAAAACGGCCTATTTAGGCCGTTTTCTTGTTTTTATCTTTAAGGTATTTATAGATATAATCTGCAACTTCCATGCCATCATAAACAGCTTTTGCTATTTGAAGTTTTCCACCTGTAATGTCTCCTGCAGCAAATATACCCAAGACATTTGTTTGGTATTCACTGTTGATCAGTAAGTTTCCTTTTTCAACAATAAGACCAAGTTGATTTGCAAATTCTAACGAACTCGGAGCTCCTAATGCGATAAACAAACCATCGACTTCATAAGTTTCTTTATTTGTTTGAATTTGAGTTATTTTCTCGTTTCCAAGAAATTCAACAATAGGTTCTGTAATAATTGGAAATCCTAAGTCTTCATCAAGGGTATTACCATGAGTAAATATGGTAATATCTTTTGTCATTCGGCTTAAATATTCGAGTTCATGTTTCATATAGGGGCCACATCCAACGATACCAATTTTCTTTCTTCGATAAAAATAACCATCACATGTAGCGCACATAGAGATACCTCTACCTCTGAATTTACGATATCCTTTGATTGAAAGATTTTCTCTTGTTTTCCCTGTAGCAAGTAATACTGTCTGTGTAGGTAATGATTCATTTTTTGTGTTCACCAAAAAATGATCACCCTCATCTTTAATCGATATGACTGTGTCGTCTAAAATATTCACACCAAGATTAATCGCTTGTGAAATTCCATCTTCGATTAATTTTTTACCATCAATAGGCTGACTAAAACCATAGTAATTTTCTATGGTACTTTTATAGTCACCTAGGGCACCTAGATCTTTACCAATAACAGTAGGATCGATACCTGCGCGTTTTAAATAAATTGCTGCAGAAATACCTGCAGGACCTTTACCAATTATAATGACTTGGTTCATAGACCCATGAATGATTTTAAAGTATCTTTAGAATGGATTCCGAGCATTGAGTCTTCGATTTTTCCATCCTTAAATAATATAATCGTTGGAATATTCATAATACCAAATTCATCAGCAATTTCATATTGATCGTCAACGTCTAGTTTTGCGACAACTCCATGAGGATGAACGTCTTTAGCTAAATCATCAAGAATTGGAGCTAAGCGTTGACAAGGCGAGCACCAAGTTGCCCAAAATTCTACTAATACAGGTTTTTCAGTTTCTAATACAATTGATTTAAAATTTTCTTTTGTTAAATGGATGACCATGTTATTTCTCCTTAAATTGAATGCTATAGATAGTATAAATAATTTAATGCAAAAAAGCCACATAAATACCCTTTTGTATTATGAAACTATGTCATATTCTTTTTGATTTAACAAAGTTAAACTAAAACAAGCCTATTTTTGGATTTCTCACTGCATCACTTTATAAATGCATCGGTTACATGATATAATACTAGGGTACGAAATGTAGGTGAACACATGATAAAAATAGAAGGCGTTAGCTTTTCATATAATCGACAAGATGATGCTTTAACTGATGTGACTTTGGAAATAAAAAAGGGATCTTGGACATCTATTTTAGGCCATAATGGTTCAGGAAAATCCACATTATCAAAGCTCATGGTTGGTTTATTGTCACCCTCAAAGGGACATATAACGATTGATGGATTAATGCTTAATGAAAACAATTTATCACAAATAAGAAAAAAAATCGGTATTGTATTTCAAAATCCCGATAATCAATTTGTAGGTGTCACGGTAAAACATGACATCGCTTTTGGACTTGAAAATCAATGTATACCACATGATGAAATCGTTAAAAAAATAATGCAATATGCAAAACTAGTCAATATGGAAGAATTTTTAGATAAAGAACCACACCAACTTTCTGGTGGTCAAAAACAAAGGGTTGCCATTGCAGGTGCATTAGCTATGGAACAAGACATTTTAATTTTGGATGAAGCAACTTCAATGCTTGATCCTGAAGGTACTTTAGAAATCATAGAATTGATTAAACATTTAAATAAGCATTTAAATAAAACAATCATTACAATCACGCATGATTTGTCTTTTGCTGCACAAAGTGATCATTTAATTGTATTAAAAGATGGAAAAGTGATCTTAGAAGGTTTACCTGAGGAAGTCTTTCAAGAAGAAGAACTTCTTAAATCGTCTCACCTTGAATTACCATTTGAACTTGGGTTATACAATGAAATCAAACGACAAAAGCCGGATGATAAGAAACTTTTGGAGGCGCTATGGGCATACAATTCAAAAATGTAGGCTATGCCTATAAAGGCTTCAAAAAGAGCTATGACGCCATTAAAAATATTGATTTAAGTATCGAAGCTCAAAAAGAATTTATTGCCATTGTTGGTCACACTGGATCGGGGAAATCAACTCTCGTTCAGCACATGAATGCATTATTACTTCCAAATGAAGGTCATGTTATCGTGTTTGGTCAGCAACTACCTCCTAAAAAAAGCGAAAAGATTAACTATTTAAGACAAAAAGTTGGTCTTGTCTTTCAGTTTCCTGAGTATCAGCTTTTTGAAGAAACAATCATAAAAGATATTATGTTTGGACCGAAAAACTTTAAAGAAACAGCTGGTCATGCACTTGAGAGTGCAAAAAAAGCAGCAACCATTGTTGGAATTGATGAATCTTTATATGAACAATCGCCATTTCGAATTAGCGGTGGTCAAATGAGACGTGTTGCTGTTGCAGGTATTTTAGCAATGGAACCTGAAATCTTAGTTTTAGATGAACCCACGAGAGGGCTAGATCCTAAAGGACGCACAGACCTAATGGAAATATTTAAAGAAATTCATGAAAAAGAAAATAAAACTATTATACTAATTACACATGATATGGATTTAGTTTCAGAATATGCAAAAAGAATTATTGTTTTAAGTGATGGTCATATTGTATTTGATGGTAAGAAAGAAGCTCTATTTGCTCATCCAGATTTTAATTCTTACCACCTTGATTATCCAACACCACTTAAGATATTAAAACATCTTGAAGAAACGATTGGATTACCATTTGAACCTAAGTATGATTTTTCAAGTCTCCTTGAATACTTGAAGGAGGCTAAACATGAATAATATTACAATTGGTCAATATATTCCAGGTGATTCTTGGCTACATAAACTGGACCCTAGAATTAAACTTTTAAGCCTTGTTGTCTTATTGGTTGCAACATTTGTGATTCCTATATCTTCTGAACTTATACCACTTGTTTCGATGGGCGTCATATTCCTCGGCGTTATGGCATTAACTTTTTCTACTGGTATTCCCATTAGAAAAGTTTTAAATGGACTTCG